>NZ_AJWE01000039.1:0-38506 GCF_000281145.1 Rhizobium sp. CF142
CGGTAAACACGACTAAATGGGCGGTACGGAGCAAGCGGCGATGGGTACGATAGCCAAAACTACCAATGGCGACGTCAGGGGAGCCGCCAAAGACGAGGGGCTTGTGTTTCTAGGAATGCGCTACGGCGCGCCGACGGGCGGCACAAACCGGTTCCTGCCACCGCAACCCGTTGCGAAATGGGCAGGCGTTGTCGACGCGTTCTTGCCCGGCCCGTCGGCGCCGCAGCTGTCCAAGCCTGACAATACCGACGCATTCTATTCGTGGTATTCATCAATTCAGCCGATCAGTGAGGACTGCCTCGCGCTTAACGTCTTCACACCGTCATGTCACGGCAAACGGCCGGTGATGGTCTGGTTGCATGGCGGCGGCTGGAGGGATGGCTCGGGCACGGCACCGGGCTTTGATGGATCTCGCCTGTCGTCACGCGAAGACGTCGTCGTCGTCACTGTCAATCATCGGCTCAATCTCTTCGGTTTTCTGGCGCTGGACGGAGGCGGCGAGCGCTTCGCCGATTCCGGAAATGCCGGCGTCCTCGACATCATCGCAGCGCTGCAATGGGTGCGCGACAATGCCGAAGCCTTCGGAGGCGATCCCGCAAACGTCACGATTTTCGGCGAATCCGGGGGCGCGTCAAAGGTTGCAGCACTGATGGCAAGCCCGCGGGCCAAAGGCTTGTTCGATAAGGCAATCGTTCAAAGCAGTGCCGGCGCCCGGCTTGCGCATGGAGAGGAGGCCATTGCCGCCTCTCAATCCTTGGCCCAGGCAATCGGACAGCCCCGTCTTGATCCCGTCGAGCTGCAAACGCTGCCGATGGAACGCCTGCTCGACGCGTCAAGAAAGGCCGCGGGCGTTCATCGCGGCATCATTGACGGGCGCACATTCTTCGACGATCCGTTCGCCGACGCAGCGCCCGCGTCCTCTGTCGACATTCCGCTTCTGATCGGCTGCACGACAACCGAATTTACCTATTACATGCGCAACGATGCGCGCAACTTTCAATTGGAGTTCTCCGATCTGCGCCGCCGCCTGGCACGTTTCTTCAACATTCCCGCAGAGGAGACAGCTCGCATCATCGACACATACCGGTCGAGCGAACCGGAGGCCGACGCCAGCGCGCTTCTCATTGCCATAGCAACCGACCAGATATTCAAACGCAGCACCTATGGTATTGCCAACCGGCAAGCGGACGTATCGCGCGCACCCGTCTACGCCTATCTGTTCGAGTGGGAAACGCCGATCGAAAATGGTCGCATGCGCTCGCCGCATACGTGCGAAGTTCCGTTCATCTTCGGCACGACGGACATTGCAGCCGCCTGCATCGGTAGGGGCACGGAGCTTTTGCAACTGAGCGAGACGATGATGTCGGTCTGGGCAGGATTTGCGCGCACCGGCAATCCGCGAACCCAAGCATTGCCGCCGTGGAAGCCCTATGGCGCGGATACTCAGCACATGATGGTCCTCAACCTGGAACCCAGGCTGGAAACGGACCCGAGCCTTCCTCGTCGCACCGTGCTGACAGAATTGCCGGCCTTCAGCAACCACAATCCGATACCTGCCCTGACGAGCGAGCCTTCGCATTAGGGTCGGTCAGGCAGGGTGGCGCGTCGACCTCGGGGCGTTGCCTTTTACCAATCAGGACAGCCAAGATGCCATCGTCGCTTCGAATGGGTGGAACAGACCCGACCGTTGTCGAAACCACCAAGGGACGCCTCAGAGGGTCGGATGCGGCCGGGATCTTGTCTTTCAGGGGCATTCGGTATGGTCAGACGACTGCGGGTGCCCATCGCTTTCGTGCGCCCTTGCCTGCGCCGCGATGGGCCGGCATCCGTGACGCCATCTCGTGGGGGCCGTCGGCACCGCAATCGGTTCCTGCCGCCTATACTGAGCCATTTTACGCCTGGTATTCGACAATTCAGCCGATCAGCGAGGATTGCCTTTTTCTCAATGTCGTGACGCCCGCTGCCGACCGTCAAAGTCGTCCCGTGATGGTTTGGCTTCACGGCGGCGGATGGCGCAACTTTTCGGCAAGCGCACCGGGGACGGACGGAACTCTGCTTGCGATGCAGGAAGATGTCGTCGTCGTCAGTCTGAACCACCGGCTCGGCGCGCTCGGATATCTCGCCCTCGGCCAGGATGACGAGCGATTTGCAGACGCTGGCAACGCAGGCCTGCTCGATATTATGCTGGCCCTCCAATGGGTCCGCGACAATATAGCAGCTTTTGGCGGCGATCCGGAAAACGTGACAATCTTTGGCCAATCCGGCGGCGGTGCGAAAGTTGCGGCACTCATGGCCGTCCCGGCCGCCGCCGGTCTCTTTCACAGGGCTATCATACAGAGCTCGTCCGGCGGGCTGCGGGTGGCCTCCTATCAGGAAGCCAAAGGCTTGTCACAGGCCCTAGCTGACACTCTCGGCCTTGCGCGCGCCGATGCATCGATCCTGCAGGCCGTCCCGCTCGACACGCTCCTTTCGGCGATCGAAAGGACGCCCGGATATTTCCGCCCGAGCATTGACGGTCGCACCTTCCGGACCGACCCGTTCTTTCCGGCTGCGCCAAAAATATCAAACCACGTTCCGCTGCTGGCAGGCTGCACGAATACGGAAACGACCTATTACATGCGCCGCAATCCCGGCAGCTTCCATCTCGACCTACCTGACGTGGAAGCCAGGCTTGCCGGTTTTCTCCGGCTGGATGCGGCAGCAACTGGCCGCCTAATCGAAGCCTATCGTGATCTTGATTCCTCGGCGCAGCCGAGCGACATCCTGATCGCCGTGACGACGGATTATCTCTTCAAACGGAATACCTACCGGATGGCGTCGCTGCGCGAGGGCGCCGGAGCGCCGAGCTTTGCCTATGTGTTCTCCTTCGAGACCGCGGTGGAAAATGGCCTGTTGCGATCGCCCCACACCTGTGAACTGCCATTCATCTTCGCTTCGGCCGGCGTCGCGCGCGCACTTGTCGGGCATTCCTGCGATATCGAGCCCATGACAAAAACGATGATGGCGACCTGGGCGCAGTTTGCCCGATCTGGAAATCCGGACAATCCGACACTGCCAAAATGGCGTCCCTTTGGCGAGCCGGATCGACCCGTTATGGTTCTGGCGCCGGAAAGCCAGCTCGTTGCCGATCCAGGTGGCGATGCGCGCGCCATGCTCGATGGGCTTGCCTTTTACGAATACAATCGGTCGCGCGACGATTTCTGGTCGGTCAACGCACCGCGAGCAACCTGAACCGCCTAGCCGTTCGGCAGGAGAATCTGTCGCAAGACGGCCCCCTTATCGAGCGCATCGAGATTGGCGTTGAGATCGGCAAAGGCCATCGTCCCGCTCATCAGGCGGTCGACCGGCAACCGTCCCTCGAGAAAATAGCGCAGATAGCGCGGAATATCTCGCTCGGCGATGCCCGAACCCATGACAGAGCCTCGGATCACCTTCTCGTGGGCTACAAGGAGCGAATGCGGATATTGATGCATGTCTTCATAGGAGCCCAGACCGATGCCGATCACCTCGCCCCCCTTGCGGGTGACGTCGAACGCCGTCTTGAACGCGCTCTTGGCAGCGGTCACCTCGAACGCGAAATCGACCCCGCCTCCGGTGAGGTCCTTGATGGTTTGGACGAGGGTCGGATCGTTGGCCTGCAGAGTGTGGGTGCAGCCAAGCTCGCTTGCCAGCGGAAACTTCGCGTCGATGAGATCGATGCCGATGATTGGCCATGCACCGGAGAGTTTTGCGGCCATGACGGAATTGAGGCCGACCCCGCCAAGCCCGATAATGGCGACGCTGTCGCCGGGTCGAACTTTGGCGCCGTTGAAAACAGCGCCGGCGCCGGTCACCACGGCGCATCCGAACATGGCTGCGATGTTCAGCGGAACCCGGGGGTCGGCCTTGACTAGCGCTTCGGTGGAGACGACAGCGTACTGGGCGAAGGACGATATGCCGCTATAGTGGTAGAGCGGCTTGCCGTTCAGGGACAGCCGTCGCGTACCGCTTGGAAGAACGCCGGCGACCCGCGAGGTCCCGACACTGTCGCACAGCGTCGGGCGTTGACGCACGCATTGACCGCAATGGCCGCAGCCCGCGCCTGACGTCATCACCACGTGGTCGCCGATTTCCAGATGAGACACGCCAGCGCCGAGCTCCACAATCACGCCTGCGCCTTCGTGACCCCCAACGACAGGAAGCGTGCGTTTGCGCAGCCCCGCGACCTGGCTCAGATCGGAATGGCAAAGGCCCGCGGCGGCGACCTGAACCAGGACCTCGCCCTCGCCGGGTCCTTCCAGATCGACCAGCTCGATTTCAAATGGTCTGCTTTCGACATAGGGGGCGGGCAGCCCTTGTTCGTACATTACCGCGGCTGTCATTCGCATCGGTTTGCTTTCCTATCTGATTCCCATGCGATTGCCGTCAATGTCGGCTTCGCGTACACAAAAATCTCGAACGGCCTTGCGTCAGTCCGTTTTTGATGTTTCCGACCAGACGCGCCACATGCCTCGCGCGGTCAACACAGTGACCGAACCGACAGACATGATTCCATCGACGAAGGCGAGCGTGCGTGTCTCGTTGATGATCCGGCCCTCAAAATCGACGATATCCCCGACGTGGACGGACTTGATGAAATGGACATCGAGCTGAACGGTCGCTTGTCTACGCTTGAGGTCGCCGCGGCGCGCGGTAAAACCGAGCGCTCGATCGGCGAAGGTCATCAGCATTCCGCCGTGAACCACATCCATCCTGTTGCGATGCCTGGCTTCAGGAAAAAAACGAAATCTCGACACCGCCCTTCCATCGAACGGCCAATGATAAATCGGGCCGACGAGCCCGATAAACCCGTCATCGTCCATCGCGATCCATCCGTCACGATCGTCCATTTGTCCTCCTCGCACCACCGCGCGCAAAGGGCGCAGCGAAGCCACGTCATTGGTCAATACATTCATGCCCCAACGAAGTTTGCCGGACGCTTTTCGAGAAGGGCGTTTACGGCTTCCTTCTGATCCTTCGTGTTCTGCACGATAGCCTGGAAAGCCGCCGACAGCTCCAGTGAACCGTCCAAGGTCATGTCCTGTGATCTGACGATCAGCCGCTTGTTGAGACGGATGCTGCGTGCGGGAAAGGCTGCAACGGAACGTGCCATGTCCATTGCCCGCTCGATAAGTTGGTCCTCGGGGACAATATGGGTCACAAGCCCCCAGGAAAGTGCTTCCTCAGGGCCGATCACGCGGCATGTCAGCGCCATTTCGAGCGCTCTTGGCAGGCCGACAACCCGTGGGAGCAGCCAGGCGCCACCATCTCCGGAAACGATCCCGACCCGCATGAAACTTTCAGCGAACTTGGTGCTGGGCGAACCGATGCGGATATCGCACATACAGGCGAGATCGCACCCAGCACCGATGGCATGGCCGTTGACCGCGGCGATGACTGGAACGTCAAGTTGGTGAAAGAGCCTTGGGATCATCTGGACCCCGTTGCGATAGCCTTCCTGCATGTCGTTCGGGCTGCCGGCAAACATCGGATCGGTGCCGTCGCGCATGTCCTTTATGTTTCCGCCCGAGCAAAAACTTGGTCCCGCTCCGGTCAGGACGATGCAACTGAGGCTCACGTCCCTGTTGGCCGAAGCGAAAAAGTCGCAAATCTCACGCACCATCGATGGCGTTAGGGGGTTGCGCGCATCGGGATCATTGAGTGTCACCTGAGCGACTGCACCCTGCCGGTCGATCAGAAGTTTGCCTGCGGCCATTGTCTCGCTCCCTTGTTCATGTGCATCGATGTGATCCTTAGGACCTTTTTCAGTCATCGCGGCATCAAGCAGCCGCGCATTTTCCTCATCATTGTTCGCCGATCAGGACGGTTGCCCGGTCAGGCAAGAATTGCCGAAATGGCAGTTCCTGCATCAGGCTCCGTCTCAAGGCACCGAAGGCAATCGAGCAGCCTTCGCGACGAGCCCGGATCGAAGACCATTCCGGATTGGGTCATGAATTTCTCATCCAATTCTTCTTCGGATAGAGGTTGGAACTGGCTGCCACGCGCGTGCTCGACGAAGGCAGATAGGCTGCGGCCGCTCGAAAGCCTGACCTCTGCACGCGCCTGATCCCGGCCAATTGCTGCGTCGGCTGTTGCCGAGACACGGTTGCGAAGGTCAACCATTGCAGGATCGTCGATTTCCGTCTGGCGCAATGAGCAGATGCCGGCCGTTCCACGCGTAAAAACGGCAGCCGCCCAATGGTGGAGGCTGATCATAGCCTCAAGACCGTCCTTGGGATGCCTGCGGTCGGCCAGGGCAATTGCGGTCGGTGACACAGTCAACTCAATCTGCTTGACTGGATCGTCGCTGTCACCGATTTCGGCCAACGTTGTGCGGCATGCATCCACGATCGGATGGACCACGATCCCGCAGGGATAAGGCTTGTAGGCGACCGCCGAAAGTTCGAATCTTTCGCCCAGCCCATCGACCGCAAGGTCGATATTGGCACCCGCCGAGTGGACCTCGACATAGCCCCTTGGCGCTTCAAGCGCGTCCGTGACGCATTCGACACCGGCCGCGGCGAGGTTTGCGGCGAAAAGACCGGCACGCGCCGCAAAAGCGGGAACGACCAGGCCGCTCATGGCGCCGTGGGTGGCCCGAAAGCCGGCGGCTTGCGTCGCCGCATGGCCGATCGCCCAGCACATGCGCTGTTCGTCGAGCCCCAGTATTCGTCCGACGGCTGCAGCGACGCCGATCGGTCCGGTGAGGCCGGTGCTGTAAAGAGACAGATTTTCCTTCGCCGGCGGCAGGAGAAGCACGTTGCTCATGCGGCATTGAAGCTCAATGCCGACGACCAGCGCATGCAGGAGTTGCGCACCGCTCACGGGCATTGTCTGCGCTAAGGCAAACAATGCTGCAGCAACCGGTCCTGTCGGATGGGTGACGGTAGCGAGATGCGTGTCGTCATAGGCCAGTGCGCTGGAACTCAAGCAATTCAGGAAGGTGGCGCTCGCGACGTCCACGCGAACGCGCCTGCCGATGATGGAGGCCTGCTCATGTCCCGCCGTCAGGGCGACGGCATTGAACGCCCTTTCGACAAGATCCTCGCCGCTTCCACCGAGAGAGCACCCAAACCAGTTCAAAAACGCCCGGTGCGCCTCACGACGGATTGCGTCGGGAAGTGTCTGCCAACTCGAATTAACGGCATAAGTGGCTAGTTCCCGTGTGATTGGACGCATGCCACCTGCCTCGCTTGCGTGTCGCATGTAGCCTCATCGAACCCTGGCGGTCGGTGCAACTGCGCCCAACCGAGCCCGGACCGCGATAATGGAACGGGAAGCGTCTTGCTCATCCTGGCTAGATCACGCCGTCTCGACTCATCGACTCGATCTCTTCTCTGGAGTGACCGAGCCATTTTCCGTAGATCTCTTCGTTCATCGACCCGAGGCCCTTGCTTGGCTCGAGCGGCATTCTTGGCAGGCCGACCATGTTCAACGGCGTGTGGGGAACATGAACCCGTCCGAGATCGGGGTGGTCCATGACCTGCAGACTTCCCCGCGCCAGCATGTTCGCGTCATTCATGACCTCCTTCAGCGGGCGGACCGGCGCACAAGGAATTGCCTTGGCGAGCATGGCGTCGGCAACCTCATTCCTGGTCTTGTCGGCAGTCCAGCTCTCGATGAGTTCATCGACAAGCTGGAAATGCACCACGCGCGCGGTGCGGGTCTTCAGGCGTTCGTCGTCCTTGAGGTCCGACCGGCCGATGACCTCCAGGATGGATTGCCAGTGGTGATCGCCCGGAGCATTGACGACGACATAGCCGTCGATTGTCTTGTAGGAGTTATAGGGGGCGACGCCTAGCCCGCCGTGACGGTTGCCCGTGCGCTCCGGAGCCGCGTCGCCGCGGGCGTGCAACATGCCGTAGTTTGAACCGAGCGAGAAGAATGTCGCGTCCTGCATCGAAACTTCGACCTGCCGGCCGCGCCCGGTTCGTTCCCGATCGTAAAGGGCCATCATGACGGCAGAAAAGAGATGAATACCGGCAAAGAAGTCGCATAGGGCAGCGCCTGACTTAACCGGGGGCTGATCGGGAAAGCCGGTCGAGTTGATAATCCCGCACATGGCCTGCATGACGAGATCCATGGCCGGATAATTTCTGTAGGGTCCGTCGCTGCCGTAACCGGAACTGGAGGCATAGATCAACCTCGGATTGATTTTTTGCAATTCGTCTGCGCCGACACCCAGTCGGTCCATAACGCCAGGCGCAAAATTCTCGATGACGATGTCCGCCTTTTTGACCATTTCCCTGAGCAGTTCCTTGCCCTTGTCGGTCTTCAGGTTCAGCGTGATCGGCTTCTTGTTGGCGTTCAACATCGAGAATGGGTAGGCAACGCCACCGAGGTCCCCGCGGCTTCGCAAGTTCTCACCGGTCTTCGGCTCAACCTTGATGACATTGGCGCCTGCAAGCGCCATGAGAAAGGTCGCATAGGGCCCGTTGTAGATCTGCGTCAGGTCGATGACCGTGATGTCTCCCAGCGGATAGGCATCATATGTCTTTGCCTGAGACTTTGCAGCATTTGCCCCATCCATCGTCCATTATCCCTTCCAATATGCGCGCCCTATTCAAGATCGGGCACCTCAGATACCATAAATCATTTAGATGATTTTAAACATCTGCGCAAGCGTATTGGCGATCAAAGTACATGCCGGGACGCCCGCGTCTTGCTCGATGTTCTCGACGGCCGGCGGGCGGCCCGAGCGAGGCCGAGATGGCCGGTTTGGTGCGGGCGTGCAAAAAAGATGCCGGGCAAACGCTTCGCACCTTGCTGCTTCGGCGAATCTCGGCCTTATCCAATCGCCTCGGCGTCTTCGGCGCGCATCTTCTCGGCAAGGGCCGTAAGACGGTGGAGGAAAACCTCGACCGTCCTTTTCATGGCGTCGGCAACGAGCAGGTGGGTTGCGCTATCGGCGTCACCATCCACGTGCAGGCTCGCGCCGTAGTGCAGGAGCGTCGCCCCTTCGCTCTCCAGGAGTTCGACAAGCACTTGCCCCTTCGCCAGCACCGCGTCGATGCCATCTTCCTTGCGGCCAACACGGAAGGATCCGCTCGCGCCGAAACGGCGGGCTTGAAAATTTATCGTGATGTCGGCGCTGTCTTCCCCGAACCAGGATGAAACGGAGATCGCCGAGGGGCTGTCTGGGACGGTCTGCAACCCGCTGCATCCTGGGATGCAGGCCTCGAGGACATCCGCTTCCTTCAGCAGAATCCACATGAGTGGACGGGGCGCCGCAATCCTGACAGTGTCTTCTAAGACGATCCCCATGCTCGAACCCGCAATGATCGCGCCATGCGCATAACGATCTAACTGATTTTCGTGTTTGTAAGTGAAATTGACGCGGCGGGTGGCGCTCACCCCTGCTCTTGCGCATCCGCAATACGCTCTAAATCACATAATCGATGCGGCGATCAAGATCCTATCGGCATCGCCGCTCATAAATTCATCTAAATGATTGACATTTGTGGCCGCGCTCATATCGTAAAGGAAGCAGCATCGAAGAAGCGCTGGGTTCGCAGCAGTCGAAACCCAATTGATGGCGAATGAGGATCATGAACAAGGAAATTACAAGCGAGCTTGCCCAGGGCAAATTCACCGACGACATGCTGGCCCACATGCGCTCCATGATCGGCACGGAGCTGAGGACAGACGGTTGCGTAAACAACGAGTTTGCTACAAGAATCGCGATTATGCGGTTTTGCGAGGGAATTGGCGACGATAATCCGCTTTGGACCGATCCGTCCTATGCGTCTCAGACCCAATGGGGTGGACTTCTTGCGCCACCAAGCTTCATCTTCGCGTGTCTCGCGTCCATCCAATTCGGCTGGGCCGGTCTTGGCGGTTTTCATGCCGAGACGCTGCTCGACTTCTACAAGCCGATCCGTATGGACGACCGGATCAACTGCCGGATCTGGTTCGACGGTTTTGATGGTCCGGACGAAAGCAATTTCGGCGGACGTCGTATCAAGGACTACATACGCCAGGAATATCGCAACCAAAACGACGAGCTGGTGGCAAAATTCATCTGCTCGCGCATGCGTTTCGAGCGCGGGGAAATGCAGAAGCGACGCGAAACACGCAAGATCGAACTTCCCCACCCCTGGAACGCCGAGGAGCTTGCCCAGATCGATCAGGATATCCTCTCCGAGGTCCCGCGCGGCGCAACCCCGCGCTACTGGGAGGACGTATCGGTCGGCGACGAGCTGGACGTGCTGACGAAAGGCCCGATCGGCCTGACCGATGAAATCGCATTCGTCGCTGCGGGGGCTGCCCCCATCCCGCGCATTGCAGCGCACAGGGTTTCGCTGAAGCGATATCAGAAACATCCGAAATGGGCGTTCCGCGATCCGAACACCCATGCTTACGAGCCTGTTTATTCCGTCCACTACAATGACTACGCAGCGCGCCTGCAAGGCGCTCAGGCCGCCTACGACGTCGGCGTTCAGCGGACCTGCTGGCAAATCCACGGCTTGACGCACTGGATGGGCGACGACGCCAGTTTGAAATCGGCCAACTCGCAATATCGAAGCCACGTCTATCTGTCCGACGTGGTTCGTCTAGGCGGCCGCATCGAAGCGAAGGAAATCGACGCAGACGGTGATCATGTTGTACGCATCGAGACCTGGGCGAACAATCAACGCGGCCAGAACGTTATGCCGGGCAAAGCCGTGGTCAAACTTCCCACGAAGGCGCAAGCCTGACGTTTCGTTTGTCTCAGCCGACCGGCTCGCCTTGAGCAACGACAGGGCGAGCCAAAGCCTCATAGAGCAAGGCGGGGCGCAGCCCCCGCCGAGCGTAGAGCCGTCAAACGGCGGAAGCAGCAAACGCGCGATACGCAATCTGTAGTTCTCGAAGATCTTGAACGACGGTCGCCGGCTCCTCGTCGAGCGGCATATTCGTCGTATCGTACACGCCATCGAGCATGTCGGTGAGATCGGCGTCCACTTTTGCGAACAAAGTTTGGAAATTCTGGGGCTCCTTGCCCTTTTCGGCGACTAGCTCGAAGGTCTTCTTGTCGGCTGCAGGGCATGCGAAGCTTTTTACGAGGATCCTTGCAATCTGGCGTCTTGCGATGACGCCGTCGCGCGGCGTTCCGGATTGGCGCCGATCTCCCTGCAAGAGCACAGGCAGGAGTTGGTCGGCATCGTTGTAGTCAAACCATCCCGGGCGCACGATCGTATAAGACAGTCCGCTGGCGCGCAGGAGCCGTTCACCACGCCGCTTCCAGTCATGCGCGCCCTTTCTATCCGTGACTGCAATCGCCGTCATCAGGGCGAGACGGGCATGCCTGTTTCCCAGCGCCATGAGGACATTGCGCACGCCGCCATAGTCAACGCGTTCCGCCTCTGCGACACTTCCGTAGGTTCCATGGGCAAACAAAACCGCGTTGACCCCGTCGACAGCGGCCAAAAGCGTGTCGGGACGGGTCAGATCGCCCAAGACGATCTCGACGCCGTCCGGGAACGCTGCTTTTGTTGGCTTGCGCGTGAGCACGCGCACGCGATACCCTTCGCCGACGGCCTCCTCGACCGCCAGCCTTCCGATGCTGCCGGTTGCACCGGTTATCAACATCAAATGGATCGGCTTCATTATTTCGTCTCCTCGTTCCTACCGCCGAGCGCGGCAGCCTTCTCCCAAAAGCGGCATGCTTGCCCGATCCAGCCGGCGGCGCTGGTCCCAGCGCCCGTCCCGAATCCGTGACCAAGATCGGCAAATATTTGGAATTCCACGTCCGTCCCCTGCCGCCGCAATGCATTTACACGGCGCTGCATGGTGGCGGGCGGAGAAATCGCGTCCCGCTCACCGACCACGGCATAGGTCGGCGGTTCGTTGCTGACATAGTCGGCATGTGCGGTATAGGCCATCACCACGGCTGCGGGCTTTGCGATGTCGTCACCCCCAAATGCTGATGCTCCCCGTGATGCAATGGATGCGGCCATCCGTGCTCCGGCCGAACTGCCCCAGAGCGAATAGTCGTGGCCTGCCACATCAAGTTCAGCGGCATGCCGGATGATATAGGACAGGGCGGCGGCCATGTCCTCGGTTGCGGCCCGCGCGCCATACCCGGCCCTGTATCGCAGGACGAAGGCATTGTAGCCGCATCCATTGATCTCCTGCGCATAGGGAAATCCCTCGTGCACCGCGCCCACATAGGCAAATCCGCCGCCGGGAGCAATCAGCGCGAAGGGACGCCCAGGCTTTCCGCGCAAGAAGAACAGTCCGGTATTGACCTTGTCAGGAGATCTGCGCTTCTCGACGTCCGAATAGATGTCGAAGAAGATCCTTCGGCCCATGCTGGCATCGTCGATCATCCGGTTCAGCGCCGATACGATGACGGCAGGTTGGACCTCTGAATGATATGGAAGGAGTGTGCCTATCTGCTCAATGCGAAGTCTTTCATCGTAGGGCCTCCCGTCGTAGGGCAAAAGAAGTCGGCCGAATCCGGCAAAGGCGGGATGCGAGACCAGGGCTGCAATCGAGTCGCTCGGTGCCAGGTGCAGATCGGCCATGCCCGGCACAGTGGGCATCTGCGTGCCATCTCCCATATCTGTCTCCTGCGCTGAGACGACACCACTGACGGTCGTTGCCCAAAAGGTGGCGACGGCGACCAACAGGAATCGCCTTCTTCCAGTTTGAATCATTTCCGCGCGACGACGACGTTCTGGCTTCATCAGCAAACCTCAACGGGCCGCTTGGCGCTTTATCTGGTCGATGGCGTCGTTGAAGCCCTGCGGGGTGCCGCTCGAACCGGCAAGCTTGCCCACACGGACCTCATCTAGGCGTTTGCCCACAACGACTTTCGGCACTGCCGCGGCAAAGGCTTTCTGCAGTTCGAGCGATCTCGCCACATAGGCGTGCGGCTCGACCACGACGCCTGAGACGATGCCGTCTTTGACGGTTACGGTCACCCCAATCGATGATGGTTGCCCACCATAGCGGCCCGTTGCCGTGTAGACGCCGTCGGCGTAGCGGTCGGTCTGGGACTGCCGGGGTCGCTCTGCCGAAGCAGACATTGCCGTCGTGTGGATCAAGACAGTCATCAGGACCGCGAGAACCGCAGCTCTCATCGTCACTCTCAAGTCGCTTCTCCCGTCTCTGAAAGAAATATCTCGCCATCGAAGTCGGGTGAGATCTCCACATGCCCATCCGCAAACATGCGGACCGAGGTAAACTCGAAATGCGCCCGCAGGGTAGGCTCGCAGGCAAAGAACAAGGCGGTTGCGAGCCCGTCGGCCGCCGCAGCATTGTCGGCCACGGCAAAGGTCGCAACGACATTCGAGGTAGGCTGGCCCGTTCTTGCGTCGAGGACGTGGTGATAGTTTCCCCACGCGCGCCTGTTGATCGCAGATGCGCACAGCGCCCTGTTGCGCAGATTGGCGATGCCGATCACACGTTGAGCGTCGCCTGGATGCTCCAGGCCTACCGTCAGCACCTGTTTGCCGGCATGGACCATATCACCACTGCCATCGACAACGAATTCTTCAAATCCGTGCTCGCGCAATATTCCTGCAAGCAGGTCGACCAAATGGCCCTTTCCTGCGGCGCCGACATCGACAACGACGCTTCGCCGGGTGATGAGGTCGCTACCCTGACGGCAGACGTCTCGGTCCCATGCGCGCCGTTCCCGGGCATATTGGGCGATAGCCGGCAAATCGGGCCGCAGGGAATAGGCGCCGTCGTAGCCGAGAAGTTCAAGGTCACGTCCGACGAGCGGATCGACTGCGCCGGATGTCGCGGCAAAGAGGCGATCGTAAAGTTCAAAGAGGCCTAGATCCTGCTCGGGAAAAGAAAACCGTCCGCCGCAGGTGGCCGCCGCCATGTCGGCGACCAGGGAATCGGTGCGAAACCTTGAATAGAGGCGGTCGAACCGCGACGCTTCCTCGAGTAGCCGCCGCCTAACGGTCTCGCCAAAGGGCAAAGCCGCTTCGATATGCCAGTGACTGCCAATGGTCTCGAATTCGAACCCGAACATGACCTGTCCGGCCCGCCTCACCCGGTCGCGAAGCGGGCCTGCTCCCGCCTTAGTGCCCGGTCATTTTGAGGACCGCCTCAGGCAGCCGCTCACCCTGTACCTCTATCTTTGCGGCTTCGCGATCGATTTCGGACAGGTCCTGCTTTGAGAGTGAAAGTTCGGCGCCGCCGATATTTTCTTCGAGACGGTGTAGCTTGGTCGTGCCCGGTATGGGTACGATCCACGGCTTCTGCGCCAGGAGCCATGCAAGTGCGACCTGCGCGGGCGTCGCCTGTTTGCGATCTGCAACGCTTTTGATGACCGAAACGAGCTGCATATTCGCCTTGCGGGCAGCGGGCGAGAAGCGCGGCACCATATTGCGAAAATCGCCTTCGTCGAACTTGGTGTTCTCGTCGATCTTGCCCGTCAGGAAGCCGGCACCGAGGGGACTGAAGGGCACGAAGCCAATTTCCAGTTCCTCAAGCGCGGGGAGGAGTTCCTTCTCCGGGCCACGCCAGAACAAGGAATATTCGCTTTGAACGGCCGCGACCGCTTGGACGGCATGTGCACGACGGATTGTGTTGACGCCTGCTTCCGACATGCCGAAATGTTTGACTTTGCCTGCAGCAATGAGCTCCTGGACGGCGCCCGCGACATCCTCGATCGGAACGTTCAGGTCGACGCGATGCTGATAGAAGAGATCGATGTGATCCGTCCGCAGCCGCTTCAAGGAAGCCTCGGCAACCGCCTTGATATGTTCAGGCCGGCTGTTGGTGCCACCGCGGCGCTGACCCGTTTGCGGGTCGATGTCGAAGCCGAACTTCGTGGCGATGGTGATCTTGTCGCGAATGGGTTGCAGGGCCTTGCCAAGCAGGGCTTCGTTTGCGAAAGGGCCGTATGCTTCGGCAGTATCGAAGTGAGTAATGCCGCGCTCGAAGGCGTCGCGCAGCAGCTTGATCATCTCACCTTCCTCGCCACCTTGGCCGTAGACGCCCGTCATGCCCATGCAGCCGAGGCCGAGCGCCGAAACTTCGAGGCCACCCTTTCCAAGTTTACGTGTTTTCATTGCTGTTTCCTCTCCTTGTCCAAATTTGCGTCGATGTCATCCATCGTCCCCGGCACGGCCGGGCAAGTCTCCCGGTGCCTTCAAAAACCAAGCCAGCATGTGCAACGGTCGGCGCATCTGCTCGTTGCGCCAATGCGACCGCCCGCGAGCTGCCGGAGCGGCGCTCAGGTCTCGTCGTCAGCGGACAAGCCTTTGCATCCAACACCACCTGTGGGCGGCCTCGTTCGAAGACAGCCGGTTGCGGCATGCGAGACTGACTATAGCGGGTGGATCTTCGCTCGATTAGCTGCGGCAAGGCGCATGATCCTATTAGGCAAGCTTATTAATCCACCCGGAGATCGCAATAAAAACTGCCTTTGTTGGCGTGTGGACGCGATCACCTCCCACCTCGACGGCCCGGCCTGGCCTGTCGTTCTGCGCCCCTTGGGCGATCGGTTCGGCATGAATACGTGACCTCGTATTGCCAGGGTCCATGAATGAACCGGCAAGAGCAGATTTGCCGACTAGATTCTCCGGCCATCGCTTTCCGCGCCTTATAAAACTAAATCATATAATTCATTTGACATGTGCGCTAAGGCGAGCCATGTTTCCGCTCTAGGAGGACGATAGTCGCCGCGGCGCTGGAGGGCGCTCGGGACATACTGCCCAAGAGCGATTTGGGGAACCAATCCTAAACATCTAGATTGTTTCTCTTCCAGGCGGAAGAGCGCGGAGAGAGAGCGCTCGCGGTGTCGCCGGCGCAAAGGTCACGGCAAGGGGGGAACATGCCGCATCTTTTCAACGTTGTTACAGCCTTTCTGGCAGTCAGTCTCCTGTCGGCGGGACGCGTCGATGCACAAACACCAGAGGCTCAAAAGCAGATCAAGGTCATGACGGCCGCGCCGTCCCTGACCACGGCCGTACCGCTGACGGCTATCGCGCGCCAATACGACAAGGCGCACGGCCTGACGATCGAAAACCCTCAGGCAGGCACCAACAGTTCGCTGATTATCGATGCGGTCTTGTCGGGTAATGCCGATTTCGCCGTTGCGGGAACGCTGACGGTCCTTCAGGCCATTCGTGCCGGCGGCAATCTGACGATTATCGGTGGTGTCGCCAACAATCAGCTGGTTACGGTTCTGGGAACCGGCGCATCGCAAAAAATCAGCGTTTCGAACGATGCTCCCATCGGTGAGCGCATCAAGGCGCTGAAAGGCCTTACGATCGGGACCAATCCGGCCGGAGCGACCTATACGCAGATGCTGCGGGCCTACCTTCGGGAATACGGCCTCGATCCGGACAATGACGTGAAGCTGGTCGGTATCGCCGATGCCAGTGCGCTGATCACCGGGCTTGAACAGGGCCGCTTCGATGCAATTGCGACAGCGAGCGGCGTCGCCGAGCAGGCGCTCGCCCTCAAAGCAGGGACCGTCTGGTTCTCAGGCGCCCGAGGCGACATACCGGGCGCGGAAAAATCGATCGTGGCGCTAGCCGTGACGCGGCCCGACGTGATCGAAAAAGATGCCGCCACCGTCGACGCCTTCCGAGCCTCCCTGTCGGATGCGCTGAAGGCGATCAACGATGATCACGAAGCGACGGGCCGTATCTTGAAGGATCAATATTTTCAGAAGTTTGATCCCGCCTTGTGGAAGATCGTGTGGGACGGAGCAACGGCCGCCTTTCCAACGTCTTTAACCTTCTCGCAGGACGCTTTCAGGTTCTGGATCAGCAACGATCCGAAAGGCCCCGAAAGCTTCCAGGGCATCGACTATAAGAAGATCACCTACGGGCCTTCGCAAGGTTGATCGGCGGCAAGGGCCGCATACCCTTTCCCATCATCACCGGAAGACGAGCATGCAGCGATTGCAGGGATTGCCCGATACGGCGGCTCTCGCCGATGACCAGTACCACGTCTACGCTTTATGTTATGCCCATAACGGCAACCGGCGGGTCCATGACGCTTTCTTGATGCCCCAGGACCTTCATGACGGTCCGATGCCCATCGATTACAGCATCTGGATCGTCGAGAACCGGCATCGGCGCTTCATTGTAGACCTCGGTTTCGACCCCGCGTCAGCACAACGACGAAACCGTAAGCTTGCGCATCATCCGGTCGAGGCCCTGGAGCGCATCGGCGTGCAATGTGACGAGGTCAGCGACATCGTCATCACGCACCTGCATTGCGATCATGCCGGCAATATGGAGCGATTTTCCAACGCCACCATTCACGTCCAGGATGCGGAAGTCGCTTTCGTCGCCAGCCGATGCATGTGCGAGGACCATCTGCGCTTTCCCTATGAGCTGGATCACGTCCTCAACGTGATGCGCAAGAATTTCGCCAAACAACTTGCCTTTCACGATGGCGACGGCCCTTTGTTTCCTGGAGTGACACTTCACAAGCTGGCGGGCCATACCGCCGGACTCCAGGGCGTAAGGGTCAACACGCCTCGCGGGCCTGTGCTCCTGGCATCGGATGCCACACACTATTTCCCAAATGCCTTCAACTTGAAGCCGCACCCGATCACCCTCGACGTCGCTTCGATGATCGCTTCCTATCGGACGATCATGTCGCTGGTTCCAGGCCCCGAGTTTGTCATACCCGGGCACGACCCGAAGGTTCGCGATATTTATCCCAAACTCGTCGTGAGCGGCATTGTCCTGCATGCACTGCACGAAGCGCCTCGCGTGACGGAAGCAGGCTATTTCAAGAGCGTTGCGAATTACCTGCCGGAGTATCCGCTCGATACGTGAATATTCTGCATGCGCCATGACCGGCGTCCGGCAGCCGACGGCTCGATCTGAACCGATAGCGGCAGATCGGTCCCTGGCACCTTTTGCGGTTGCCGTCGAAAGCAGGCAGGGCAGAGCCCGGCGTGTCGGCGCCGCTTAAGCCTTGCACCGTCGTCCGATTTTGCAATGGGAGGAAAAAGATGAAACCGTTCGGGATTACCAAATGGCTGGTCCAGGCTCTGGTCCCACTCGTTTTGGCAATGCTGGCCGCATTGTCGGGAACAGGCCGTGCAAATGATGCCGGCGATTGCGCACCGGCGGGCGAGGTCGAGTTTTTATGCGGCGTGGTCAACGTCGAACAGATGATAAGCATTGACGGCACGCGTTGGGCGGTCGCCGGATCGGCGGTCGGCGGGGTGGCCAAACAGGCACCCCTTTACTTCGTCAATCTCGATTCCAGGCAGGCCACGCCGCTCGACCCCTCTGCGGTCAAAGTGGCAGAAGATAAGCGCGCCTATCCGGGTTGCCCCGGTCCGGCCGATTTTGCCAACCTGCAGCCGCTCGGTATCGATTTCGAACGCGTACACGGACGCGACACGCTGATCGTCATCGCCCATGGCGGTGGGCTGACCATCCAGATGTTCGAATTGAGCGTCGAGGGCCAATTGCCGGCGCTGACCTGGATCGGTTGTGTGCTGCCGCCGGATAAGCATTTCTGGCCGGACGCAGTCGCCGCTCTGCCTGACGGAGGTCTTTTGGTCACCAGCCTTTTCGACCCTTCCGACCCAAATTTCGTCGACGCCCTGCTGTCAGGCAAGCCATATGGAACACTCGGTGAATGGCATGCGCAAAGCGGATGGAAAGAGGCCTTCCCCGGAACCTTCGCCGGACCGAATGGCGTCATCCTGTCGAAGGATTACAATACTGCATTTGTCGCAAACTGGTCCGGCCGGCGCGTTACGCGCATCAACCGCGCGACCGGAGAGACATCGAGCGTGGACCTTCCAATGCTCGTTGACAATCTCGCATGGAGCCCGGATCACAGCAAAATCTTTGTCGGCGGACAGACGGCCAGCATCGAAAAAGGGTTCGAATGCACGAATTCCCAGGCGATCAACTGCAACGTCGAATTTGCCATCTACGAATTGGATCCCGCAACGCTTGTGAAAAAACTTATCGCCGGTCCAGGGGTTATGGGCGTCATGGGCGCTGGAACCGGAGCCTTTCAGGATGGGGACAGGCTTTGGATCACGTCATATCGTTCCGATCGCATCGCCCGGATCCCCTACCGGAACTGAGGCATCCCTCAGCAATCGACACAGCAGCCCATACAGGGCAGGCCCATCTCCGGGCGGCCACCGGCCGTCCGACCCGCGAGGCCGTGGCGACGCCGTCGGACAAACACTCCTCGTATCGGAATTCACGTCGGGACACGCGGCCAAGCAATGATTAGGGATCGACCTGCAGGACCGGACGAACCAGAATTTCCTGGACGAGGACGCGTGGGTGTTGCGCGAAGGCATAGACCAGCGCCTGCGCAACATCGTTGGGCGACAAAGCTTGGAGATTCTGCCGACGCTCGCGCAAGGCCTCCGGTGCCAGCCCATGGCCGAACTCCGTCCAAACGGCACCCGGTTCGATGACGCTTACGCGGATTCCGTCGGCACCGAGTTCTTTGCGCAGCGTCTCGTGAAAGCCGACCACCGCGTATTTGGTGGCGCAATAGACCGACCAGCCTGCCACGCCGTAGCGTCCACCGGTGCTCGATACCGACGCAATCATCGCGCCGCGGCGACCTTTCATCAGTGGAATCGCAGCCTGGGTGCAGCTCAAGAGACCGATCAGATTTGTCTCCACCATGCCACGCCAGTCCTCGGGCTGGCTGTCGGCAAAGCTTGAAAACATCCCGAAGCCGGCGTTATTGAAGAGCAGATCAAGCCCTCCATGCCGATCCTTGACCCGGTTGAACAGGGTTGCGACCTGACCGGGATCGGTAATGTCGGTAACGACAGGCATTGCGCGTTCTCCGAGTTCCCTTGCCAGTTGGACAATCCGCTCCTGCCGTCGTGCAACAAGCACGACATGGACGCCTTCCGAAACAAGCAACCGCGCCGTCGCTTCGCCGATCCCGCTCGATGCGCCCGTCACGACTGCGACCTTGCCGACCAGATTCTGCATTTCCATGACAGGCTCCTATCGATCGTCAGGCAAGAAGTCGGAGCTGACACTCAACCCTCTCCAGGCATCGATTTCCCGGCGTTGATTATCCACTTCGGTTCCGACGACGTTGACGGCGTCGCTGCCGAGAAGCAGTCGGGCCGGAAGTTCGCTGCGGCTTACAAGGTCGATCAACGCGGTGGCAGCCCTGTTCGGGTCGCCGGGTTGGGTCCCGTGTGTCTTGTCGTTTTCCTTGCGCCGTGGCCCGGCCGTATTCGCGTAGTCGTCGATTTTAGTCCCCGTCTGCTGCAGCGAGCGTCCGGCAAAGTCGGTCCGAAACGCTCCCGGCTCCACGATGGTAACGCGAATGCCGAGCGGAGCGACCTCCTTGCGAAGGGCGTCCGACATTCCTTCCATGGCGAATTTTGACGCGGAGTAATAGCCCGATCCGGGTGCTGCCAGACGACCGGCGATCGAGGAGACGTTCAAGATCGTACCGCTGCGGCGCGCCCGCATGGCCGGCAACGCGGCCTTGATCATCGAAACCGTCCCGAAGAAATTAGTGGCAAATAGGGCATCCACCTCCTGGTCGTCTCCCTCTTCGACCGCGGCGCGATAGCCGTATCCGGCATTGTTGACGAGCACGTCGATGCTGCCGAAACGATCCTGCGCCAGAGCGACGCTATTGCGGACCTGTTCCTTGTCGGTCACGTCGAGTGCTGCGGCAAGGGCGGTATCGGGAAAAGCCGCCACGATATCCTGCACCGCCGCAGTGCTCCGCGCGGTGACAACCGCATTGTGCCCTGCTTTCAAGACGGCCTCGGCGAGGCTGCGTCCTAGCCCCGTCGAACATCCGGTGATCAACCAATTCGTCATTGTTTTTCCCTTCGATCTACTTGCCGACCCGCGCCTGCAGATGGGCTGGATAGCGGTCACCGACGATCTCGATCTGCGATAAGGAGGCAGAAATGTCGGTAAGGTCCTGCGCCGAAAGGATCACCGAGGCAGCGCCAAGGTTCTCCTCCAGCCGGTGTAGTTTGGTCGTGCCGGGGATCGGCACGATCCATGGTTTGCGAGCAAGCAGCCAGGCAAGCGCGATCTGCGCCGGGGTTGCACCTTTTGCATCGGCAATGCTTGTGATCGCCGCGACGAGACTCTGGTTCGCCTTCAGCGCCTCAGGCGCAAAACGCGGAACGATGCTGCGGAAGTCCCCAGCGCCAAACGTGGCGGTCTCGTCGATCTTGCCGGTCAAAAACCCCTTCCCGAGCGGGCTGAACGGCACGAAGCTGATGCCGAGCTCTTCGAGCGTGGGAATGATCTCGGTCTCCGGCTCGCGCCAGAAGAGCGAATATTCGCTCTGAAGGGCGGCCACCGGCTGGACGGCATGCGCCCTGCGGATCGTTTGGGCTCCCGCCTCGGACAGACCGAACTCTTTGACCTTTCCTTCGGCGATCAGGTCCTTGACGACACCCGCCACGTCTTCTATCGGCACGTCGGGGTCGACGCGATGCTGGTAGAGCAAGTCGATGACGTCGGTTCGCAACCGGACGAGAGATGCTTCAACCGATGCCCGGACATAGTCAGGCCGGCTATTCAAGTGCTGTCCACCGTCCTGACTTGGAAGCTCGAAACCGAACTTGGTGGCGATCACGACGCTGTCCCGGATCGGCGCGAGAGCCTCGCCCAGCAATTCCTCATTTGTAAACGGGCCGTAGACCTGCGCCGTGTCGAAGAAGGTCACACCCCGATCATGTGCTGCGTGAATGAGCTTGATCGCTTCACTGGTCTCGGTCGCCGGTCCATAACCGTGGCTCAGTCCCATGCAGCCGAGACCAATTGCCGAAACGTCGAGTTTTCCGATTCTTCGCTTGTCCATATCTGCCTCTTTCAATCGTGCCGGAATGCTTGTTGATGTCAGGATTTGGGCGGTGCTTCGACCCCTGAGAGCGCGAGCACCGCCGGTGGCAGCCGTGCGCCCTGCACGGGAATTGCGGCAATCCTGGAATTCAATTCAACGAGTTCGTCCCCGGTGAACGAGATCGCCTCCGCCCCGAGATTTTCTTCCATATGCGGCGCCTTCGTCGTTCCGGGGATTGGCACGATCCACGGTTTCTGGGCCATCAGCCAGGCGAGCGCGATCTGAGCGGGCCGTGCCGACTTGCGTCTTGCCCAATCCTCGACGAGGGACACAATGGCCATGTTGGCTGCCAGATTGTCTGATGCGAAGCGTGGCACGACGGCACGGAAATCGCCCTGTGCAAAACGGGTGTCCTTGTTGATCGCACCCGTCAGGAAGCCCATTCCGAGCGGGCTCCACGGCACAAAACCGATGCCGAGTTCTTCGCAGAGCGGAATGATGTCGCGTTCCGGGTCGCGGACAAGGATCGAATATTCGTTCTGTATGGCTGTCAGTGGGTGCACGGCATGTGCCCTTCGTACAGTCTTCGGCCCCGGCTCCGAAAGCCCGTAATGCAGGACTTTTCCCTGAGCGACCAGGTCCTTGACCGCTCCTGCGACATCTTCGATCGGCACGGCCGGATCGACGCGGTGCTGGTAGACCATGTCGAGCCGATCGGTGCCCAGCCGTTTCAACATGCCCTCGACGGCAAGCTTGATGTGCTCGGGGCGACTGTTCAGACCGCCAAGCGACTTGCCGGTTTCAAGGTCGATGTTCCAGCCGAACTTGGATGAAAGGACGATATCGTTTCGAAACGGCCGAACGGCCTCCCCGAGGATCCGCTCAACTTCGAAGGGGCCATAGGCTTCGGCCGCATCGAACAGAGTGACGCCGCGGTCGGCGGCGTTGTGCACCAGCTTTATCATGTCGGCGCGGTCGGGTGCGGTCGCATAAAAGGTGCCCGTGAAATCCTGGCAGCCGAGGCCGAGGGCAGAAACCGTCAGGCCTGCGAGCCTTCTCGTTCCTGTAACGGCCGGCCCGGCCGCAGCCGCGCCTGCAAATGAAGCGCGCCCGACAATGGAGGCTGCGGCAATCGCAGCGCCGGTTTTCAGCAGCGATCTGCGACCCAGGACGCAAGAGCGCTCAGGCGCTGTTTCGCTGGCGATCGATATGCGGGACATATTGAACTCCTTTGTTGTTGATGGTTCAAACTAGGTCAGACCGCTCCATCCGATTATACCTCTGGATCAGCATGAAGCTATAAGAGAGCCTAATGAATGCTCAGCTTCGGGCAGCGCAAACATCGTTCGCAAGCGTCGCCCCAACCGCTATTTCCGCGGCATCGGCGACAGGCGCCCTGCGGATCGACAACACGGCGATCAGCAGGGCGAAAGCGAGCATAATCGTCCCGGCGTCGAAGGCGGTGCTCACCCGATGCGCGGTCAGTTCGATACCCTGCATGCCGGCCGCGCCGATGGCTGCGGCTGCGATCAAGATGCTGAGGCCGACAGATGCCCCGAGTTGATGGGCGACATTGACGGCCCCGGAGGCTGCGCCGGCATCGCCAATGTCGACTCGGGCGACACCCGAGGAGGTCAATGGGCTCAAGGTCAGGCCCTGGCTGACGCCGACCAGGACCATCGGCAGGGCCACCGACCAGATGTAGTCGGAGCCAACAGTAGCGCGGCTCAACCAGGCGATCGCGGCAAATCCAATGGAAAGGCCGATGATCAGGACCGACCTGCGACCGACGCGTCGGGTGAGCCGCGGCACCAGCATCGCTGTCGGGACATGCGGGATCGTGGCAGGCAGGAATGCGAGACCAGTCATTGCCGGACGAAAGCCTGCTACTTCCTGAAGATACACTGTGGCGAAGAAGTAAAAGCCGACCATGGCGCCGAGATAAAGCGCGCGGCACGCATAGGCACCGGACCGCTCCGCGTCGGCAAACAGGCGCAGAGGAAGAATTGGCTGTGCGGCGCGCCGTTCGATAAGCACGAACGCGCAGAGGAGAAGAAGCGCGCCGGCAACCGCGGCGCCGGCGAATGCATCCCATCCATGCTCGGCCGAGCGGATGAAGCCGTAGACGAGCGCACTCACAGCGATCGTCGACGTCAGCGCGCCAGGAACATCGAAACTGCCGGCGCGTCGTCCGGTCTCGTGAATATAGGCGCGCGCGCAAAGGATCATGGCGACGCCGATCGGCAGGTTGATGAGAAACCCGACACGCCATGAGAGCCAGTCGGCAAGAAGCCCGCCGACGACGAGCCCTGCCGTGGCCGAAAGTCCGGCGGCCGCACTGTAATAGGAGACGGCGCGGGTGCGTTCCTCTCCCTCGTCGAAGTTGGTCTGAAGCAGTGCGAGGGTGGCAGGTGCGAGAATTGCCGAACCGAGGCCCTGGATTGCTCTCCAGGCGAGCATCCAGCTCTCAGTCGGTGAGGCGCCGATCGCCACCGAGGCAATGGTAAAGACTGTCATGCCGATCATGAACATCCTGCGGCGGCCCAGAATATCGCCGGCGCGCGCGCCGAGAAGGAGGAATCCGCCGAAGGAAAGCGTATAGGCACTCTGGACCCACGCGAGACCGGCATCGGAGAAATTGAGGTCGTGATGGATCTTCGGCAGTCCGGTCAAAACGACGGAAACGTCGAGGACGACCATGACATAGCTGATGAGGATGATGGCAAGGATCTGCACCTTGCGCGGCTTTTGAGGTGAGTTAGACATGGATGGTTCCGATTTTTGGACCGGTTGGGAGCCGGCAATCGGTCGGGAGGACCTGATACCTCAAAGGTAGATTGCATTGTGCGCTGCGATTAGCTCTTATAATCGGCATGTGCCTATAAGGATACCTAATCAATGACGCAGGGAAACTTCAACGACATCGTCGCGTTTGTCACGGTCGCGCAGGAGGAGAGTTTTACAAGGGCTGCCGTCAAGCTCGGTGTGTCGCAGTCTGCACTCAGCCAAACGATCCGGGGACTGGAGGAACGGCTCGGGCTGAGACTGCTGACAAGGACGACAAGGCGTGTCTCGGCCACAATCGCGGGCGAACGGCTGCTGCGGACCGCAGCCCCCCGCCTTGAAGAAATCCACGCTGAAATTGCCGCGCTGACCGAAATGCGCGACAAGCCCGCCGGTGTGGTCCGTATTACTTCCGGTGAACATGCGGCCATCGCCGTGCTTGCGCCGGCGCTAGAGAAATTTCTCCCAGCCAATCCCGACGTCACGGTCGAAATCATCGTGGACTACGGCCTGACTGATATTGTTGCTGAACGCTTCGATGCCGGCGTACGCCTCGGAGAGCAAGTCGCAAAGGACATGATCGCCGTTCCGATCAGTCCCGATGTGCGGATGGCGGTCGTCGGCTCGCCAGATTATTTCCGTCAGCACCTTTGGCCAGATACGCCCCAGGACCTGACCGCGCACAATTGCATCAATATGCGCCTGCCCACGCACGGCAACATATTCGCTTGGGAATTCGAAAAGGACGGGCGGGAATTGCGCGTGCGCGTGGAGGGGCAACTCGTGTTCAACAATCTGACCATGCGGCTCGACGCTGCGCTCAGGGGCATCGGCCTAGCCTATATGCCGGAGGATCAGGTCCAGCATTACATCGACAAGGGGTCGTTGATCCGGGTGCTCGAGGACTGGTGCCAGCCTTTCGCAGGATATCACCTCTACTACCCCAACCGACGCCATGCCTCTCCGGCCTTCACCCTCGTTGCGGAGGCTCTGCGATACCGGAAGTAACGCGCTGATCAAAGCAATGTGATTAATAAGCACGACTAATGGCTTCATGCGCAATAAGCCATCTTATCGCCCACAGCCCAGGCGCCTACCTTTTCCGGGTCAACACCGGGGAAGGATGACATGACTCGTTTTGTAAAAAATGCGACGCTTGCGCTTCTGATATCGAGCCATCTCGCAATCGTGGGAACGGCGGCTGCACAATCGGACCAAAAGCGCGCGCCCATCGTGATTGCCGACCAGGGGAGCTTTTCGATCGGCGGAAAGACGGTCGCGACTGCGGGCAGTTACAACAACAACGCGCCGACCGCCGAGGGACAAACGTTCCATGGCGATCATCTCTACGCGTTTTACCAGGTGCCGGAAGAGGCAAAACCCCTGCCGATCGTCATGCTGCATGGTGCCTTTCAATCGGGCCGCAGCTGGGAGACGACCCCTGACGGCCGGGAAGGTTTCCAGACGATCTTCCTTCGGCGGGGCTTTCCGGTCTACATCGTCGACCAGCCGCGCCGGGGACGTGCGGGCAACAGCACTGTCGCCGCATCGATCGAGCCCACACCGTTCGACCAGCTCTTTTTCGACCAGTTTCGGCTCGGTGTCTGGCCGAACTATTACGACAATGTCCAGTTCGATCGAGATCCGAAAGCTCTCGACCAGTTCTTAAGCTCAGTGACGCCCAACACCGGACCCTATGATGCCGGGGTCATCTCGGACGCCATGTCGGCCCTTTTCGACCGGATCGGCGCCGGGATCCTCTTCACCCATTCGCAAGGCGGCGGGCCAGGATGGCTGACCGCGATCAAGAATCCCAAGGTCAAGGGTATCGTCGCGTTCGAGCCAGGCAGCGGCTTCATTTTCCCGGAAGGGGAAGCGCCAGAACCGATGCCGAGTGCGGCCGGCACACTGTCTGCCGAGACCGTTCCGCTTGCGGATTTCGAAAAACTCGCGCGCGTTCCGATCGTCATCTATTACGGCGACAATTTCCCGACCGAACCGACGACAAGCCGGGGCCAGGATAACTGGCGCGTAAGGCTGGCGATGGCCAGGCTTTGGGTGGCAGCCGTCAACAAGCACGGCGGAAACGCAACCCTCGTGCATCTGCCTGATATCGGCATCCGCGGCAATACCCACTTCATGTTCTCCGACCTCAACAATGTCGAGATCGCCGACCAGGTGTCGACGTTTCTGAAAGACAACAAGCTCGATTGAGGCCGCAGCTCAAGCTCGGCCCGGGCTCAATAACCCAATCCACGACTGAAGGAGAAGAAGATGACAGACCACGTCTTCAATGCCGAGCGACGCGCGTTCCTTGGCACCTCGGCCCTCGTCCTTTCCAGTGCGATGATAGGAGTTTCCACTATGACAACGGCTAAGGCTGTGGCAGCAGACTACAAACAGAACCCTTTCACACTCGTCTATAACGGTGCGATCACCAAGAACGAAGCGGGGAAGGTGAACATCCATCCGGTCGCCTACAAGCTCAACGGTCTCGACATTGTCGCCAACGTGTACACTCCGGCCGACTACGACCCGAGCAGGAAGTATCCAACCATTGTCCTTGCCCATCCGAACGGTGGCGTGAAGGAGCAGACAACGGGACTCTACGCCCAGCGTCTGGCAGAAAAAGGCTTCATCACGATTACGGCGGACGCCGCGTATCAGGGCGGAAGCGGTGGTGCGCCGCGAAGCACGGACAAACCTCAGTTCCGTGTCGAAGATATCCATGGCATGGCCGACTTCATCAGCAGTTTCCCGGGCGTCGATACGGCGCGACTGGGTCTATTTGGCATCTGCGGTGGGGGTGGCTACTCGCTCGCTGCTGCAAAGACCGACAAGCGCTTCAAGGCGGTAGCGACACTGAGCATGTTCAATTCAGGGCGTGTGCGGCGCAACGGCTTCCAGGATTCTCAGATGGACACGATCCAGAAACGCCTGCAGCAGGCCTCGGCTGCACGCGCTCAGGAGGCAATGGGCGGCACTGTCCTCTATGCGGGCGATGCGGATCTGACGGATGCGCAAATCGACGCGCTTCCATTCGACCTCTACCGGCAGGGATACCACTATTACTGGCGCACCAATGCGCATCCGGGCTCAACCTTCAAGTACACGATGAGCAGCTTGATGGACCTTATGCGCTGGGACGCGACTGATGAGATCGAACTCATTGACGTGCCCCTGCTGATGATCGCAGGAAGCGACGCCGACACTCTCTATATGACCGAAGACGCGTTCCCGAAGGCCACTGGCACCAAGGACAAGGAACTCTTCAAGATCGCTGGCGCAAAGCACATCGAGACCTACTGGGTTCCCGAGTATGTCGATGCTGCCCTCAACAAGCTGACACCGTTCTTTGGCCGAACACTGGTCTGAACTTGTCCGCAGACGCGCGGCACTCGAGCCGGGTACCGATGGCAAGGGTGTCCCAACACCCCCGCTTTCTGCGGATGGCGCGTTCAAACGCGCGACAAGGAGCTTCAACGTGAAAGTATCAGCAAGAGGTCTCACCCTCGTCACCGCCATCTTTTTAGCCGCAGGATCCACCACCATGGCACACGCACAGTCTTCGGGTCAGCCCGAGCCGTCGTCGAAACAGCAAACACGCGCCCAGCAGCTGATGGGCGACACGGCGCCCAAGCTCGCCGAACTGACTGACGGGATCCTCTACAACGATATTTGGGAGCGCCCGGACCTGTCGAAGCGCGACCGAAGCCTCGTGACGATTTCGGCGTTAATTGCCCTCAATCGCCCCGATCAGCTTCGTTCGCATATCCGGCTCGGCTTGCAAAACGGTCTCACGCGGGACGAAATCGTCGAGACGATCACCCATATGGCTTTCTACTCCGGCTGGCCGAGTGCTGTCTCGGCGGTCGCCGTCGCCAAGGAGGTTTTTGCCGAATGACCGGGACCGGGACCATGGCCACCTGCATGTTGGCCGCAGCTGCATTATCAGCAGCATCCCCTTCTGTTGCGGCTGATTCAATCGTCATCACGCATGCCGGTTCGCAGCCGGGAGCAGCAGGATCTTCGGACAATTTTGTCGGGTCTGTGCGCGTCGAAGACAGGTTCAAGGCAACCGCGCCCGCCACCGTCGTCGGCGCAACCGTCATCTTTAGCCCCGGGGCGCGGACAGCCTGGCACAGCCATCCGCTCGGGCAGACACTCATTGTCTCCGACGGCCTTGGCTGGGTGCAGATGTGGGGAGGCAAAATACAGGAAATTCACCCTGGCGACGTCGTGTGGATCCCACCGAACGTGAAGCATTGGCATGGGGCAACGGCAGATGCCGGTATGACCCACATCGCCTTTTCCGAAACGGTCGAGGGCAAGTCGGTCGATTGGATGGAGCAGGTCAGCGACGCCCAGTACAACGATCACACACGTTAACCGAAAGGTCCGACGCGATGCACCATGTTTTCAAACGCATTTCTTGTCTTGCCGCAATGGTAGGGGTCATCTTCCTGGTTGGTTGGCGGGTCGACGCCGAACCGAACCGCACGACGCTTCCAGATATCGCCACGCTCGTCCATTATTCGACCGTCACACGCGGCGAAGTGACCGAACACATCATGACGACGCCGCAGGCAATCGAGGCCGTCAAGAACGGTCAGCCTGTTCCCGCTGGGTCCCATTTCGTGCTCGTCGATTACCGCGACAACAAGGTCTTCCGCTACTTCGTCATGGAAAAAGGCCAGGGCTGGGGCGCAGACTATGACGAGAACCGCAGGACCGGCGACTGGCAATTTCAGTGGTTCAAGCCGGACGGCACGATCAACCTTGCTGAAAATACCGCGCGATGCCAGGCGTGCCACTCCTCGAGGGCCGACCGCGAGTTTCTTTATACCTTTAACGAGCTTCGCCGGTTCGAGGTCGATTGAGAACAGGCATGACAAACCTTTTTGCGCTGCGCATCCTGCTTGACTTCGTGGCCGTGGCACTCCTCGTGGCGTGCCTTGCCTATTGGTGGCAGGACAATCTGATCCACGAACTGCTCGGCACGGCACTGTTCGTTCTCGTGCTTGCCCACAATGTCTTCAACAGACAATGGCTCGGCGCGCCGAAGGCGAGCGACGCCCCTCGCCTCATTAGCACACTGGTGATCGTCTCTACTGCCAGCCTGATGCTGACCATGATCATGACGAGCTTGCTGATCTCGCGAGACGTCTTTGCCTTCACCGCGATCACCGGTGCCTTCACCATCCGTGAGATCCATATGTTTGCGGCCTATTGGACGCTGCTTGTCGTCTCGCTTCACCTCGGAACACGATGGTTTGCCGTGATTGCAATATGTCGCAAGCTGTTTGGTCTGCAAGGATCGAACCGGTGGCGCAAGGGCTTTCTGCGTTTGCTCGTCGCCGGTATCTCCATTTGGGGTGTCAGAAGCTACAGCGAAATGGCCTTCGGATCGAAACTGATGCTGACCTACTCGCTCGATATGTGGGATTTCAACGAACAGGCAATGAGGTTTTTCCTCAATTACGCGTCCATCGTCGGCCTGCATGTAACGTTAGGTCACTACGGGCTTTGCATGATCAGGATGCAGAAACCAAGCTGACCAAGGATTAAGCGACCGGCTCGTGCAATCGGCACGCGCGAGCGGCCATTAGTGGGGAAGTTGTGACTGTAACGTCGCCTCGTTACGATCTGGCGCATCCATAAAATGAGAATGCGAGCTGCGGATTTGCGCCATGGACCCGAACCTGGATGAATCCTAGTCTTCCAGCCGGTCTACTTTCAGACCGTGGGCGGCGTGCCCAATCATGCCGGAGACGATTTATCGGTCATGGAAAAATTTGTATTCAATACGACACCGCAGATCGTCTTGCGATCCGGAGCTTCAAAGGAGGCGGGCGGCATCATAGGGCAGAGGCTCGGGGAACGTGTCCTGTTGGTCACCGATCGGGGGATCAGAAATCTCGGCCTCTGCGATCGGGCCCTGCGCTCGCTCAAAGGTGCAGGCATCGACGTCTCGATATTCGACAGTGTCGAAGCCGACCCATCGATCAAAACGGTTCACGACGCGACCGAAGCTGCCAAGGCAGCCGGTGTGACCGGCGTCATCGGTTTTGGCGGCGGCTCGTCTCTTGATGTTGCAAAGCTCGTAGCCTTGCTGTGCGGCTCAAACGAGGACATCGATGGCGCTTGGGGGGTCGGCAACGCCAAAGGACCCCGATTGCCCCTCGTGCTCATACCAACGACTGCTGGCACCGGGTCGGAAGTGACGCCGGTCTCGATCATCACTGTTGATGATGACGAAAAGCGCGGCGTTTCATCGCCCATCATCTTACCCGACATCGCGATTCTCGACGCCGATCTCACCCTTGGACTTCCGTCTCAGATCACGGCGTCGACCGGCGTCGACGCGATGGTCCATGCTATCGAAGCCTACACGTCAAGAAGCGCGAACAACAATCCTTTGTCGAAAATGCTCGCTCGCCAGGCGCTGCAACTTCTTGGCGCCAACATCGAGAGGGTCGTCTGCGACGGCATGAATCGGGAAGCGCGAGAGGCCATGCTTCTCGGTTCCATGTTGGCAGGTCAGGCTTTCGCCAATTCTCCGGTCGCAGCGGTCCATGCTCTCGCCTATCCGATGGGGAGTTCATTCCATATTCCGCATGGACTTTCCACCGCGCTGTTGCTCCCGCATGTGCTGCGTTTCAATGCCCCCGTCGCCGCAACGCTCTATGGGCAAATCGCACCCGACCTATTCCCTGACCTCGCCTGTCAGCACGACGGCCAGGTCAGATGCGCTGCGTTCATCGACCGTCTCGCCGGCCTTTTGCAAAGCATCGGGCTGCAGACGAGACTGCGCGATGTCGGGATCGGTGAGGACCACCTTTTCGGAATGGCGCGCGATGCGATGAAACAGACGCGGCTTTTGATCAACAATCCACGCGAGGTCGGCCAAGCCGACGCGTTGGCGATCTACAAGGCGGCATGGTGATGGTGGAACGTCAAAGTCCGAGCCAGCGGTCGAGCTTTAAGACCTTTCGCGATCTGATGACGCGCTGGTCAGACAACGACATCTACGGGCATATGAACAACGTGGTCCACTATAGCCTCTTCGACACGGCGATAAACGGCTTCCTCATCGAGCATGGCGCTCTCGATATCAAGAGAGGCGCCGACGTCTTTCTGGTGGTCGAAACCGGATGCCGATATCACGCCGAATTACAATTCCCCGACGAGATAAGCGCCGGCCTGCGTGTCGCGAAACTCGGTCGATCGTCAGTAAGGTATGAGATCGGTCTGTTTCGCAACGAGGAAACAACTGCGGCAGCGGAAGGCTTCTTCGTCCATGTGAGCGTAAACCGCCTATCCAGGCGACCATCCTCCATCAGCCCAGTTACACGACGTTTGCTTGAGCCACTTCTTGTACAGGAAGGCTGATCCGCTTCGCTGATCACGCATTTATGAATGACAAACATAACGGCATGTGACGACCAGCATCTAATCCTCCTGGTTCTTAACCCTATGTTGTTTTTTCGCGCCATCGCCGGACCGGCAGCGCGCATCCTACGCCACCCGAACGGTACGAAGTGGAGCTGGACATGCAAAAACCTATCCAACTTGAATTGTCTCGCAGGGACTTACTTATCTCGTCGGCTGCGTCCGTTGCGGCCACCGGGGTCGCAGGGAAAGCGGCTGCGCAATCCCAAAAGGAAGACATGAACCACTCATCCAAGGTCTCCTTCATCGTCAACGACGAGGACCGCGAGCTCGAACTTGACAACAGGACCACGCTGCTCGACGCCTTGCGTGAGCATCTGCATCTGACCGGTACAAAAAAGGGGTGCGATCACGGCCAATGTGGTGCCTGCACCGTCATCGTCGACGGCCGTCGTATCAATTCGTGTCTAACGCTCGCGGTCATGCATGAAGGCGACAAGATCACGACGATCGAAGGCCTGGGCAAGCCCGGCGACCTTCATCCCATGCAGGCCGCCTTCGTCAAACACGATGGCTTCCAGTGCGGCTATTGCACGCCGGGACAGATCTGTTCTTCGGTGGCGGTGCTTGAAGAGATCAAGGCGAATATCCCAAGCCACGTGACCGGGGACTTGACCAGCCCGGCACAAGCGACAGCCGCGGAAGTTCGCGAGCGGATGAGCGGCAATATCTGTCGATGCGGGGCTTACTCCAACATTCTGGACGCCATATCCGAAGTCGGAGGAATCAAAGCATGAAAGCCTTCACCTTCGAACGCGCCTCATCCGTAGAGGCGGCCGCCAGAGCTGTCGCTTCCAATCCGCAGGCCAAATTTATTGCGGGAGGCACCAACCTGCTTGATCTCATGAAGCTCGAGATCGAAGTGCCGACGCACTTGGTCGACGTAAATGGCTTGGGTCTCGACAAGATCGAAGCCACGCCTGAAGGCGGGCTTCGCATAGGCGCTCTGGTTCGCAACACCGATCTTGCTGCCCACGAGACTGTTCGCCGCGATTATGGGCTCCTGTCACGGGCGCTGGTTGCAGGCGCGTCAGGACAATTGCGCAACAAGGCAACGACTGCCGGAAATCTTCTCCAGCGCACGCGCTGTCCCTACTTTTACGACCCGTACCAGCCTTGCAACAAGCGCCAGCCCGGAAGCGGCTGTTCCGCACTTGGCGGGTTCTCACGCCAACATGCGGTGGTCGGCATAAGTGATGCCTGCATCGCGACGCATCCAAGCGATATGGCAATCGCCATGCGCGCGCTTGATGCAACTGTCGAAACCGTCAAACCGGATGGAGCCCGCCGTTCGATTGCGATCGCTGACTTCCACAGGCTTGCCGGCGAGACGCCGCACATAGAGACTGTTCTGGAACGCGGCGAATTCGTAACGGCTGTCCTTTTGCCACCGCCGATCGGCGGCAAGCAGATCTATCGCAAGGTTCGCGATCGCGCCTCCTACGCTTTTGCCCTCGTTTCCGTCGGGGCCGTCATTCATCCGAACGGGACAGGAAGACTGGCCGTCGGCGGCGTTGCTCACAAGCCATGGCGCATCGAGGCGGCTGACGCCGAACTGCCGAAGGGCGCGAAGGCAGCTGCGCAAATCTTGCTCGCCGATGCTCGTCCGACAGAACAAAACCGATTCAAGGTTGATCTCGTCGAACGTACGCTCGGCGCAGTGATCGCAGAAGCAAGGGGTTGAGCCATGAAGTTCGACACACCAGCAACCACCAATCCGATCGACAGGATGAAAGTTATCGGACAACCGATCCACCGTATTGACGGCCAGCTCAAGACGACCGGTCGCGCGATGTATGCCTATGAATGGCACGACCCGACCATCCCATACGCCTACGGTTACCCGGTCGGCGCTGCCATTGCCAAAGGCCGCATCAAGTCGATTGACATCGCAGCAGCCAGGAAAGCACCCGGCGTGGTCGCCATTATCACAACGATGGACGTCGGAGAGCTGAAAAAGGGCAAGTTCAACACCGCCAAGCTTTTTGGTGGCGAGGAGATCCAGCACTACCATCAAGCGATCGCTGTCGTCGTCGCCGAAACATTCGAACATGCCCGCGCCGCGGCCGCTCTCGTGAAGGTCGACTATTCCGAAGGGAAGGGTTCATTCGATCTTGCTGCAGAGACAGACAAGGCCATCAAGCCAGACGAATCTCATAGACCGGACACGGCCGTTGGCGACTTTCAGGCTGCATTCGGGACCGCACCTGTCACGCTCGACCAAAGCTACGCAACGCCAGATCAATCGCACGCGATGATGGAGCCGCATGCCTCGATCGCAGCCTGGGACGGCGATGATATCACCGTTTGGACGTCCAGTCAGATGATCGACTGGTGGCGGTCCGACCTTGCGACGACGCTCGGTGTCGAGAAGGAGAAGATCCACTTGATGTCGCCGTTTATCGGCGGCGGATTCGGTGGCAAGCTGTTTCTTCGCGCCGATGCCGTTCTTGCCGCCTTTGGTGCGAAGGCAGCAAAGCGCCCCGTCAAGGTCGCCCTGCCGCGTCCATTCCTGATGAACAATAGCACGCACCGTCCCGCAACAATCCAGCGTATCCGCATCGGTGCCGAGCGTGACGGCAAAATAACGGCCATTGCACATGAAAGCTGGTCGGGTGATCTTCCGGGCGGCGGGCCGGAAACAGCGGTCAATCAGACGCGGCTTCTCTATGCGGGCGCAAACCGGATGACAGCCATGCGCCTTGCGACACTCGATCTTCCGGAAGGCAATGCAATGCGTGCTCCCGGCGAGGCGCCAGGGTTGATGGCACTCGAAATCGCCATAGACGAAATGGCGGAGAAGGTCGGATTAGACCCGGTGGATTTCCGGATCCTCAACGATACCCAGGTCGATCCCGAGAGACCTGAACGGCCTTTCTCGCATCGCGATCTTGCTGGCTGTCTCAACCGCGGGGCCGCTGAGTTCGGTTGGAACAGTCGCCCGCAACCAGGCTCAAGGCGCGATGGGAACTGGCTCGTCGGCATGGGCGTCGCTGCGGCCTTTCGTGATAACCTCGTGCTGCCATCCGGAGCCCGTGTAAAGCTCGACGCCAATGGCGTGATCACGGTCGAGACCGATATGACGGATATTGGCACTGGCAGCTACACGATCATCGCTCAAACGGCTGCCGAAATGATGGGTGTCACCGTCGACAAAGTCGCGGTTCAACTCGGCGATTCGCGTTTTCCCGTCTCCGCCGGTTCCGGTGGGCAGTTCGGTGCAAACTCCGCGACATCGGGCGTTTATGCCGCCTGCGTCAAGCTTCGTGAGGCGATCGCCCAAAAGCTCGGCTTCAACTCCGAAGACGTCGTCTTCGAGAATGGTGAGGTTCGCTCTGGGAACCGATCGGTTGCGCTTGCGGAGGCCGCCGGACCGGATGGCCTCCTCGGAGAAGATACTATGGAATGGGGCGGCCTCGCCAAGACACACCAACAATCGACGTTCGGTGCCCACTTTGTCGAGGTCGGCGTAGACATCGCCACCGGCGAGACGCGCATCCGTCGCATGCTGGCCGTCTGCGCGGCCGGCCGTATCCTCAACCCGATTACGGCGCGCAGCCAAGTGATCGGCGCGATGACGATGGGCGCCGGCGGCGCGCTTTCGGAGGAACTGGCGGTCGACACCCGCCGCGGCTATTTCGTCAATCACGACCTGGCCGGCTATGAAGTTCCTGTTCATGCCGACATCCCGCACCAAGAGGTCATTTTTATGGACGAGACAGACCCTATGTCGTCACCGATGAAGGCCAAGGGAGTTGGCGAGCTTGGTCTTTGCGGCGTCGCAGCAGCGATCGCCAACGCAATCTATAACGCAACGGGCATTCGCGTCAGGCATTACCCGATCACGCTCGACAAGCTGATCGGCAATCTGCCCGACGTCGCTTGATGACCTTTGAGGGCGGTCGATCCGGCCGCCCTCGAGGCGTTTAAGGAGCCGAAAACGAACGACATGCTGATCTCGACCTATGTACCAACGCCCGTCAGGGACCGGATAACCGACGATCCGGCAGACATCCTCCAATTTGCCATCAACGCCTATCAAGACGGCGCGGTGGCATTGGCGACACTCGTCGAAATCAGAGGCGGGGCCGCCCGTGCGCTGGGCTCACAAGTCGCAGTTGCCATCGACGGCCGCTTCTGCGGCTACGTCTCTGGGGGCTGCGTCGAGGCCGCCGTCGCTCACGAAGCCTTGCAAGCCATTGCCGAGGGCGCAGACCGCACGGTCAAGTTTGGAGACGGATCCCCCTTCTTCGACATTGTGCTGCCCTGCGGTGGCGGGATTACCGTCGCCATCCACGTGCTCAGGGATGTCGAAGTGCTGGAGCAGGTTATCGAACAACTCCAGCAGCGAAACCCCGCATCCCTGCGATATTCGCCGGAGCGTCAGCTCCTCGACGTAGCCGAACCAGCTGCAAAGACAGCCTGGATCAACGAACAGTTCATCACCGTCTACCGCCCCGCCACGCGGGTTTTGATTTCGGGCCAGAGCGTCGAGGCCTGCCGCCTCGCAGGGCTTGCCAAAGCCGCGGGCTATGCCGTCGTGCAGCCCGAGTTCGGTGAAAGCGGCAAACGAGCAATCGACCCATTCACCGCAGTCGTGATGCTGCACCACGACCTCGAGGCGGAGCTTGCAATCATGGATGCTGCTCTCGGCTCGCCGGCTTTCTATATAGGCGCCCTCGGCAGCACACGCACCCACCGAAGGCGCGTCGAACGTCTGCAAGGTCGCGGGTGGGACCTTGAAGACATCAACCGGATCAAGGCGCCGATCGGCTCATTCGGCCCGACAAAGGATTCAGCCTCGCTCGCGCTGTCGATCCTCGGCGACATCGCGGCAACGCGCCTGACGGTGTTCGGATGACGATCGACCCATCGCCCAAGGCCTCGGCGATATCGGTGGTCGCTGTCGTTTTAGGTGCTGGACGATCAAGCCGGATGGGCGCGAGTGGCCCTCACAAGCTGCTGGTGGAATTTGAGGGCGTTCCATTGATCCGCAGGTCGACGCTTATCGCGCTCGGCAGCGAATGCCGCTCGGTTGTCGTTGTCAGCGGCCACCAGACCCTCGAAATACAAGCAGCGATCAAAGATCTCGATGTCCAGGCTGTTTACAACGAGCATTATTCATCGGGCATAGGGTCATCGCTCGCCCTCGGCGTGAGGGTGGCCCAAACCAGTCAGCCCGACGGCATCATGATCGTCCTTGCGGACATGCCGGTTCTGACCAGCGCCAACCTCAACGCGCTGATCGCCGCTTTTCGTGACGCCAACGGAGCGTCGGTCGTTCGCGCCACAGCACAGGGAACATCCGGCAACCCGGTGATTTTCCCGCGTCCGCTTTATCATCGCTTACAAGATCTGAGCAGTGATATCGGCGCACGCCGCGTAATAGAGAAAGGTGGACTGCCCGTCGTCAACGTGGAGATCGGCGAGGCCGCGCTCGTCGATGTCGACACGCAGGATCAGGTTGCTGCCGCTGGCGGCGTATTGCCGGCACAGATTGCTCCCTCAGTAAAGCGATGATGGCGACACGACGCCGGTTGCGGCATGTTTGCCGCGCGCGATGGGATTAGACCGGCAGCACAGATGATCAGCTGCGTCGGGCGTGTGTTCATCCGTCTATGTGCCATCATAGGCAGCGGCATCCACGTGCACCTGTCGCATGGTGTTTCGGCAGGGAAGAAACCTACTCCGGAAAAATTCGAACGCGCTATTTCGCCCCCGTCGCCGGGGCCACACGGATCAAACATCGTCCTTTGCTCTAATGGTGTGCGTCACCGAAACAGAAAAAGCCGGAAACGGGCCGAAGGACGCACATAAAGATATCCGTCCATACCAGCCTTCGCATCCTTGTCCACGAAGACCGCGTAGCAGTTTCGGGGCAATGTCGGAAACCATGAGCATATCGCATCACCCTCGATCTGGCTGGACCCTTCGCCGTGCCACTTGCCCACATTGACGGATGCTTTGCCATCAGCTGAGGTTTTTCGAACGGCGCTTTCGCCGGTCTCAAGCTCAGTACCGGCCAACTCATGACCAAAGAAGACATTCTTGATCTGCTGACCGTTAAGCCGCAATGGCGAGGCAGGATCTAGGTTGAACGGTAATTCCGGGACCCCCGACTTGGTCAATCCCACCAGGAGCGACCGCGTGTCGTCATAATTTTTGAACGGGAACCCGTTCATGGCCAGAAGCCCGGAGAACGCTCCGGCATTCTCATCGCGGGCGTGCGCGTCGAGTTCCTGGCGGATTTCCATGGTGCCTTCGATACGGCCGAGCCGGCCCGCCATGCTGAGCAACAATTGGCCGCCAAGATAGCGAGACCAGGCGTCGAAGGTTTCTGTACCCGATCTGATCGCCTGAAGCTCGATCGTGGCTTCGTCGTAGCGTTGAGTTGCAAAGAGGCCAAAGCCCTTCAGGAAATGTCTCCACGGCGTCCAGTTCGGGTCAACCTTGGCCGCGCGTTCGACGAATTCCAGACCCTTCGTCGCCTGCCCGTTCAAGATCAACGCGTATG
>NZ_AJWE01000040.1:0-28094 GCF_000281145.1 Rhizobium sp. CF142
GGCCCGCCGTATCAGGCACGATGCCGATACCGACGCCAGCACCGGCCAGCCGGCAGATGGCCTCGAAATCGCGCAGCCGCACGCGCATCTTCAGCCGGATGCCGATGCGGCTGGCCTGCGCGTCGATATGATCCTGCAGGGCGCCGCCGGCGAGGCCGATGAAATGCTCATCGACGAGATCGGCGAAGCGGATGCTGCTCTCCAGGGCCAGGGGATGGCTGTTGCTTGCAACGACGACGAGCCGGTCGATAGCGAAAGGTCGCGCAGTCAGCCCGGCCGTGTCGGCCGCGGCAGAGAGGATGCCGATCTCGGCATGGCCAGCCGCCACGCTTCGGGCAATCTCGACGCTCTGCCGTTCCTTCAATTGCAGATCCACCTGCGGGTTGGCGGCCATCCAGTCCGCCAGCTTTTCAGACAGGTGTTCCGATATGGCGGCCGTGTTGGCGAGAACGCTGATCGTCGAGCGCAGTCCGCGCGCATGTTCGCCGAGTTCGCCATACATCTGCCTGATCTGGCTGAGTATCACGCGGGCATGGTGGGCCAGCGCTTCGCCGGCCTCTGTCGGGGAGACGCCACGCCGGCCGCGTTCCAGCAGGGTGACTTCGCCGAGCGCCTCCATGTCGCGCAGGCGTTCGCTCGCAGCGGCCAGCGAAAGCCCCACATCTGCCGCCCCATGGGTGATGCTGCCGGCATCGACGACAGCCAGGAACAGGCGAAGGTCGGTAAGATCGAAACGCATTTTGCGAGGATAGGCTATTTTGTGCCTTCGGACCAGCCGAAGGCAGGCTCGGAGACTTCCGCATTGTGCCGGTATCGGAAGCTGCTAGCGATGCGTCATGTCCGATCTTTCCATCATTTTTCTGTCAGCCGTCACCGCCACCTTCTTTGCCGCCGGCATCGTCAAGGGCGTCACCGGCATGGGACTTCCGACAGTCGCTATGGGCGCATTGGGGGTTTTGACCTCGCCGCTGACGGCAGCAAGCCTTCTCATCGCGCCGTCCTTCGTCACGAATGTCTGGCAGTTGTTCGCAGGGCCCGGTTTCGGTCCGCTTGTGCGGCGGTTCTGGCCGATGATCACAGCCATTATTGCGGGAACGATGATTGGTTCGTCATGGCTTACGGGCAGCGATACCAGCCTGACGACGAGGGGGCTCGGTGCAACGCTGGTGCTCTACGCGGTCTATGCGCTGTTTGCGCGTCAGCTCCGGGTGCCGGAGGCGATGGAGCCATGGCTTTCGCCTGTCATCGGTGCGGCGACGGGACTGGTTACGGGCAGCACAGGCGTCTTTGTCATTCCAGCCGTGCCCTATCTGCAGGCGCTGGGGCTTGCGAAGGATGCTCTCGTGCAGGCGCTCGGCCTGTCCTTCACCGTCTCCACGATCGCGCTTGCGGTGTCCCTCGGCATACGCGGCGCCTTCGACGGCGGCAATCTTGCGCTTTCGTGTTTCGCGATCCTTCCGGCACTGGCGGGAATGTGGGCGGGGCAGGTGCTGCGCGGTCGGATCGCGCCGGCAACCTTCCGCCGCTGGTTTCTCATCTGCCTCCTGCTGCTCGGTGGGGAAATGTGTCTGGGGCCGTATTGAGGCGAGCGAGGGGTCGCAGGAGTCTCTGGGAGGTAAATAAAGGCGTTGTGCCGCGCGGCACAACGCCTTTATACGAAGCCATCCACCGCCTTCTTTTGGCCCCGCTCGCTCATCACTAAGCAGGCCCCACGCGATGGGCGATTCCTTTCCGTTCAACAAGGGTTTGAGAATGATCAAGAAAATGACGATCGCGGCGGCCGCGATGCTGCTTTCGGCTCACTATGCCGGCGCCTCCAGCGATGCTGCGTGGAATGCGCTCTTCGCCAAGGTGAACGGCACCTGCATCGGCCAGTCGGGCATGGATACGCCAGAGGCGACCGCTCCCGTTGTCTTCGACGATGCGACAGGCAAGGTCGCCGTGCTGCTGCGCGGCTCGATGGGCAAGGGCAAGAGCAAGGTCAAGAACGTCAACCTGATCTGCCTTTACGACAAGAAGACCGGCAAGGCGTCGATCGAGGAATATCGCTGGCTCGGCCGGTAACAGGGCACCAGACTCATGACCATCATGTGCAAGCATGATGGTCCGTTCGGCTGGGCCCGGCCGGACAATCGTTGCTCGATTCACTCGCGCATCTCACCGATTGGGCGAATTCCCGGCAAAACGAGATCGATGAAGCCCGCGTGCGTTACGAGGCTGTCGAGCGATAGCGGTGCGTTCGAGGTGCTGCAGCCGCATCTTACCCGACCAGCCGGATGGCGATTGCGCCCGCCAGCAGGACAAGCAGCACGCCTGCGGTCATCAGGCTCACCAGAAAGTGCCGATAGGTCTTCCGGCTTCGGGTGCGGCCGGCCATGATTTCGCGTTCACGCGCCAGATAAGTTACGCCACTGCGGCCGAACATCGGTTTCTTCCTTGAGGTCACCGACAGGATTGGAGGGAGATTTTGCCGAAAGGCCCATATGAAATCGATATTGCTGCCGGACAGGGAATATAAGAACTGCATTAACGCCGACGCGCCCTTGCCGACGCCAGTTGCGCCTGAATTCTCGAACTAGGCCCGGTAGCGATCGACCGCGGTGCCGAAGACAAGGGCGACGATATCCATCATGCCATCGGGATTTGCCGGGCGCCGGTCCGGATCGAAGGCGATGCCGATGATTGCTTGTTGGCCGGAGGCGGTCGAAACCGGCCAGAAGTCGAAGCGGGATTCGTCATAGGGGTAGACGCCGCCGGTGACGGCGAGGCGGGAATCCCATGCCGATTTTGCCGCCTCGATCTCGATCGCCGAAAGCTTTTCTGCACCTTGCACCTCCGGCTCACCATCCGCCTGTGCCGGGAAGACGATGACGGCCGGCGAGTGGAAGAAGCCGGTGACGGCAGAAAGCGTCAGCTTCGTGGAATCCTCCATCGATCGGCTTGCCGCCATCTTTCCTGCATAGGTCTTCAGCGCGGCCTGCATGCGGCGGGTGCGCTCCAGATCGATGCCCTTGCGACGTCCCCAGGCGGTGATGGCGCTGATGATGCAGGCGACGACGAAAAGTAGGACAATCGCCCAGATATTGGCGGTATCAGCGACGGCCAGCGAAAAGCGCGGTTCAGTGAAGAAGAAATTATAGGCGAGCGCGCCGAGCACGGCGGAAAACAGCGACGGCCCGAGGCCGAAGAAGACGCTGCCGGCGACGACAGGCAGGACATAGATGAGCGATAGGTTGGGAATGGCTTCGTAGCGGTCGAAGCCCGCGGCTACGGCAGTCGCCATCGCCGTCATGATGAGGCAGATGACATAACGGACGACCGGCGGCACTTCCGAGAAGTCCAGGCTCTCTTCGATATTGTAGTCGGCAATCGCCGCTTCGGCCTGCGGCGCAGTGAAATCCTTGTCAGGGGACATGATCGAATCCTCCTGAAAGGAAATTGGATTGCCTCGCATTTGAATTCCATGCGGGAAGAGTCGGTATTTTATAAAGGCCCCATAAAGGCGGATGCCGGATGAGCGCTCGCAACCGTCTTTATGCGAAGCTTATACCGCTGCCCGTCTCCTCCAATCGAAAACATATGCCCCAACCGATAGCTTCACCGGCTGCGGACGTCCCATCGTCTGCTCGGAAAAGTGTATTTTGATTGGAAGGAAAAGGCGATGTATGGTCGTTGGTGGGCTTATTACATGCAGGCGCGCATGCGCCATGTGGCTCAGTCTCATCCGTCCTGGAACGCACAGCGCAGGACCGAGGTGACGTTCGATCACACGGACGATCTCTGGATATTCGTGAGGCTCGCTCTGGTCCTCGCCGTCTTCTTCGCCGGCCTTGCCTGTATCCTCTGGGTCGCAAGCTGATGCGGATAATGAAGTCAATCGAACTGGACGAGATATCGAGGGCGACGGTCGGGCGCTTCGTTTGGAAGTGCTATATCGCGCTGGCCATCGCCCTCCTTGTGCGGTCGAATACTCTGGAGACGGCATCGAAATGCCTGCTCCTCTATGCGGCTCTGATGATGATGGTCGCGTCGTTTACGCGCCAGCGCTACCACGCCGGCAGCTTCAACCATTGGAGCGAAGCGCTGTGGCTCGCCTTCGTTGCCGCCGGCCTGCATCTGCTGCAGTGAGCTAGCGGTGGGTCTTCGGCGTCGCCATTCATCTGACTGAAATCAGAGAGATGGCGCCGAAACTCATCGATATGCTGCAGAGCCTGCAGGCGGGTGGCGAACTCAAGTCCAATCCCTGGCCGAGCTAGCAGGCGCTCAGGCCCGCCGGTTGTTCGCCTGCTTGAGGTGATGGCGTATGCCGTGGCCGGCAAGCGGCTCGTCGGGAAAACGGCCGATGACATGCAGATGGGCGTGCTGGACAGTTTGCCCCGCGACTTCGCCAACATTCCAGCCGATATTGTAGCCATGCGGCTCGGCTCTATCGAGGTGAGCGCGAGCGCTCTCCAAGAGATCGAAGGTGTCGAACCATTCCTCAGCCGTCAGCTCGAAAGGAGTCGCGACGTGCCGGAACGGTATGATGATGCCGGAGCATTGCAGCACCGGATCGGCCGTTTCGAGAAAGTAGCAGCTGTTGTTGGAAAAGAGCGGCGGCGCTTTTTCCGCACGGTTTGCGGCACAGAAGGGGCACATGGGCATCATTCCCGACCAGATCAGTCATTCTTCGCCCAGCGCAATAACGCGCGGCGGCGAAGGATATGTGACGGGCTGATATCGGCTGCTGAAACGACCCAGACCGTTAACGCGGCCGTTTACGCCCGGTGTTTACCGTAACGTACTTCCGCGATCATGGAATTTGGCAAAGCATTCGCGTGCAGGTTTCATCTCAAGGAGAAAATTCGATGAAGGACGTCGAAATTCAAAAGCAGGATGACCCGATCGTACCCGTCAGCCGCCGTGATCTTCTGCTCGGCGGCACGTCGCTGGCGCTCACGGCTCTCGCCGTCTCATCCGCGACCGGACAGGCTGCCGCACAGACGCAACAGGCCGCCCCGGCACAGGGTGGCGCTTCGGGAAAACCACCGAACATTCTCGTCATCTTCGGCGATGATATCGGCATTCCGCAGATCAGCGCCTACACGATGGGCCTCATGGGTTATCGCACGCCGAATATCGACCGTATCGCCAGGGAAGGGGCGATCTTTACCGATTCCTACGGTCAGCAGAGCTGCACCGCAGGCCGCGCTTCCTTCATTCTTGGGCAGGAGCCGTTTCGCACAGGCCTGCTGACGATCGGCATGCCCGGCGATCCGCATGGCATCCAGGACTGGATGCCAACGATTGCCGACGTGATGAAAACCAAAGGCTATGCGACCGGCCAGTTCGGCAAGAACCATCTCGGCGACCAGGACCAACATCTGCCGACCAAACACGGCTTCGACGAATTCTTTGGCAATCTTTACCACCTCAATGCCGAGGAGGAACCGGAGGGCTATTTCTATCCCAAGGACCCGGCCTTCCGCCGGCAATACGGCCCGCGTGGCGTGATCAAATCGACTGCCGACGGCAAGATCGAGGATACGGGGGCGCTCAACACCAAGCGCATGGAGACGGTCGACGAGGAATTCCTGGCCGCCGCTAAGGATTTCATCGGCCGGCAGGCGAAGGCCGAAAAGCCCTTTTTCGTCTGGTTCAACGCGACGCGCATGCACGTCTTCACGCATCTGAAGGCGGACTCGCTCGGCAAGACGGGCAAGGGCATCCATGCCGACGGTATGGTCGAGCATGACGGCCATGTCGGCCAGCTTCTCGATCAGCTCGATGAACTCGGCATCGCCGAGAATACCATCGTGCTCTACACGACCGACAACGGCGCTGAAATCGCCCTTTGGCCGGATGGTGCAATGACGCCGTTCCACGGCGAAAAGGGCACCACATGGGAGGGCGGCTTCCGCATTCCGATGATGGTCCGCTGGCCGGGCGTCGTCGAACCGGGAACCCAGATCAACGACATCGTGACACTAATGGACTGGTTGCCGACATTTGCAACGGCTGCCGGCATAGACAACATCAAGGATCAGATGAAGGCCGGATTCCAGGCTGGAGCAAAGACCTTCAAGGTCCATCTCGATGGTTATGACCTGACGCCCATGCTGAAGGGCGAGGTGAAGACTGGCCCGCGCGAGACCGTCTATTACTTCGATCAAGGCGGCAACCTGAATGCCATCCGCTGGAACGACTGGAAACTCAGCTTCGCGATCGCAAGCCACGGAAATATCGCAACGGCGACGCGAGAAGTTCCGAGCTGGGCGCTGATCGAAAACCTGAGGATGGACCCTTATGAACGCGGCATGGACGAGGGTGGCGGCGCGACCGACTTCCTCGCCCGCAACATATGGCTGCTCGTTCCGATCCAGGGGAAGATCAAGGAGTTCTTCGCCGACTTCGATCAGTACCCCTATCAGGAGGGCAGCTCGCTGAATGCGAGCGGCATCAATTACGGCCTGCTGCGGCAGCAGGCAGCGCTGAAACGGCTGAACGAGCTGGAGCGGCTGGCGCCGCAATAGCTCCTCCCTGACCGCCGCGGGAGTGCGGCCGGAGCTCCCGCGGCGCGCAAACGAAAACCGCAGACAGAGTGAATGCGTTCATGGCCGATGCTGGGGAGGCCTCGATGAGCTCGTTTCCGAAAGTGCTGTTCGTCCTCGTCATGCTTGTCGTATCCTTCGGGATGACGCAGGCGATGGCGCAGGAGGCGGAGGCTCCGCGCCTTCTGCAAAAGCATGTCGTCGATCTCGATGCCATGAAGGAGCGCCGCATCGTGCGCGTGCTCGTGCCCTACAGCAAGACGATCTATTTCGTCGACAAAGGGCCGGCAGTTCGGCACGGCTGTCACCTTCGGGCTGGAGCTCGAAAAATCCCTCAACAAGAACAGCAAGAAGCAGATCGATCATATCCATATCGTCTTCGTGCCGATGCCGCGCGACCGGCTGCTCGGCGCGCTCAACGAGGGCTATGGCGATATCGTCATGGCGAACCTGACGATCACGGATGCGCGGATGAAGGAGGTGGACTTCACTGATCCCTTCTATGCCAATGCCGAGGAGGTTCTCGTCGCCGCACCAGACAGTCCTGACGTCGCAAGCCTCGACGAACTCTCGGGCAAGAGCGTCGCGGTGCGGGCATCGAGCAGCTATTACGAGCATCTTCTGGCCCGCAACAAGGAGCTGTCAGCGGCGGGAAAACCGGAGATCGGCATCCATGTGATGGATGAGAGCCTCGAGGATGAAGACCTGATGGAAATGGTCAATGCCGGGCTGCTGCCCTTCACGATCGTCGATGTCTACAAGGCAGATATCTGGCTGCATGTCTTTCCCGACATGAAGGTGCGCCACGATATCGTGCTGGCGTCTGAGGGCAAAATCGCCTGGGCGATCCGCAAGGACAGCCCGGAACTGAAGGCCGAACTCAATGCATTCGTTGCGACCCACAGGGTCGGCACGACCTTCGGCAACATGCTGCGCAACACTTACTTCAAGCAGGACAAGATCGTCAAACGCGCCTATGCGCCTGACGATGTCGCCCGTTTCCAGACGCTGATCGAGATCTTCCGCAAATATGGCGGCAGCTATTCCTTCGACTATCTGATGCTGATGGCGCAGGGCTATCAGGAATCGCAGCTCGACCAGTCCAGGCGCTCACCGCGCGGCGCCGTCGGCGTCATGCAGATGCTACCGTCGACTGCCAGAGACAAGGTGATCGGCATCAGCGGCATCGACAAGGACGCGGACCGCAATGTCGAGGCCGGCGCGAAATATCTCAGGCACCTGATGGATACCTATATCGACGACCAGGGACTGGACGCCAAGGACAGGCAGCTCTTCGCTTTTGCCGCCTATAATGCAGGCCCCGGAAACCTCAGGAAATTCCGCGACAAGGCGAAGACCATGGGCCTCGACCCTAATGTCTGGTTCGGCAATGTGGAGAATGCCGCCGCCGAAATCGTCGGGCGGGAGACGGTTCAATATGTCAGCAATATCTATAAATATTACGTCGCCTATTCGCTGCTGGTGGCGCGCATGGGGGAACGGACGGAAGCTGGCGGGGCGACCCAGAAGTAGTCACCGATCGGCGACGGAAGGACGAGGGCAGGGCGCACTCCTCATTGCGATGCGGCTGGCGGCCCACCCATGCCGGTAAAACCCTGACGCGTCCATTCGTAGACGACGGCATTGGTGCGGAAATTGCCGATCCTCGGCGAAGCCAGATCGAGGATGTTGACGACAATGGCCGTCCAGACCACGGTCAGCAGGAGGGTAAGAATGCGTACCGGACGGCCTCTCAATCCGAATTGATAACCGAGTGCCGCCATGCTGAGCAGCATGACGCCGGCAAGCAGCCAGAATATCTGTGGCGGCAAACGCATGCCCACGGCGAAACGCTCGCTGGTGCCGGCATCGAAGGCCTCGTTGACCGCGGCCATCAGCGAGGCCGAAACCGGATCCGGCCGCTCGCGCACAATGGCGCTGACGCCACCCCAGATCGATTGCTGCAGGCGCGACGTATCCCTGTTAGCGGTGGCGATCGCGTCGGCATCGAGGCCGGCATTGACGAAATCCTCCCGCGCTTTCAGATAATCCTCCAGCAGCCGCGCCACGTCGACCGCCTGCGGCGAGCCGATCGCCGTTGCCCGCAGCCAGGCAGTGCCGATGGCATTGGCTTCGGCGAGCGTTCCCTGTCGCCGCTCGTTGAAACGGGCCGTCGAATAGGAAAGCGTCAGGGCCAGAACGAAGGCGAGGAGGCCAAGCATGCCGGCCACGACGACACCGACATTTTCTGCCTGACCCGGAACGCCCGTCTTGCTCACGGTGCCGAGGCGATAGCCGATTTCATGCGCCAGCAATTGCACGATCAGCAATATCGCGGCGATGGCGAGCGTGCTCCATGCGGCAAGATCGCGAAGGACGTCCATGAATGCCATCCCCGGTTTCCCTGCTCACGGCTTCTTCGTGAAGACGCCGAGATTGTAGAGTTGCACGCGCCGGTTATTGGCGGCTTCCGACTTGGAACCCTCGATCGGGAAATATTCGCCGACGCCGACCGCATAGAGGCGGCCGGGATCGACGGCGAAGGTGGTGGACAGGATTTCCTTGATCGCGTCGGCCCGCTGCTGGCTGAGATCGAGATTGTGCTGGTCGCTGCCGGTCGAACTGGTATGGCCGACGACGAGGAACTTGTAGGCCCAGAGGTTCGGATGGTGCAGCGCATCGGCGATCATGCCGAGCGTGCGGTAGGATTCGGGCTCGATGGCGACGGAGTCGTTGGCAAAGGCGATCTCGACCACCATCTGCGGCAGGCGCGCGACCTTGCTCCAGTTCGGCAGGCCGGACATCTCTTTGCCCGATCCGTTCATGGCTTCCTGCCGCAACAGTTCGACATCGACGATAGGCGCAGCGCCCTGCAGCTTGGCGAGGCCGTTGATGATGCGCTGTTCGGACACTTGTTGCGCGAACCCAAGGGTTGGAACAAACACGGCGGCGGCAAAGCCGGCGAGGGCGCTTTTTCTGATCCTCATGGCCTTACCTCCAGCCCGCGTCTGATATGACCTGATTGCACTGCGCCCCGACGCGCTTTTGCGTCTTGATCAGGCAGGCAAGGATATAGCCGTCGCCGACCACACCATTGCAGCGCCGCGCCATGTCACCGGCGCAGACCTTCTTGTAGGAAGACTGGGCCTGCTCCCGCTTCTGGATCGACGCGGCGACACTCGCCAGCGTGGAAGTGCAGGTCGGCGAGACCTTGGCGGAGTTCTGCGCCAGGCAATCGGCAATCCTGTTATTGCCCAGATTCATGCCCTTGCAGAATTTCTTGATGTCGGCGCCGCAATCCTTCGCAAGCACGGTGATCGCATCGGCATAGCTGATCGTGTCGGCCTTTGCGGCACAAGTTCCGGCGATGACGGCAATCGCCGCAGCGCCAACCAGTCTCCAATTTTTCTGCATGCATGGGCCCTCCTGCTGCGGCCGCCAGAATGGCGCCCCTTCGGGGTCTATTGAATGCAGATCGGGAGAGGCCGGATAAGTACGTTACTGTAAACTCGCTGTAAATCGGCAGGTGACGGCAGTTACGCGCTCGCCCGCCGCACCGTTTACGGCGCCGTTTACCGTAACGTACTTCCGAACATGGGTACCATGTGTTTCGCTCTTCCCGTGGAAGGGCGCCCTATCTTGCTTTCAACGAAGACGTTCCGCTGGAGATTAGGGGCTGCCGGGTCTTCATTTTGTTCTTGGGGGAAAACATCCATGACAATCCAGTTTGCCCAGTTTGGGATCGGAAGCCTGCTGCGAACGAATATGTCGTTCATTTTCCTGGCGACTGCTTGGATGGCTATTCCGGCAGTTCCTGAAGCGAGAGCCGCTTCGCTGACGGAAGAGGAGGCGCGTGCGATCGGCATCGAAGCCTATGTCTATTTTTATCCGCTGATATCGATGGACCTCACGCGCAAGCAGCTGACCAACATGGAACCCAAGGAGGGGGCGATCGGCGGGCCGGCAAACCGGTTCGCCAATATCAGGGAATTTCCGTCGGCGGACATGAAGGCCGTGGTCCGGCCGAATTTCGACACGCTCTACTCCAGCGGCTGGCTCGATCTGACGAAGGAACCGGTGGTGATCACCGCGCCGGATACCGGTGGCCGCTATTACCTCCTGCCCATGCTGGACATGTGGACGGATGTCTTTGCCGCACCTGGCTGGCGAACGACGGGAACGGCAGCCGGTCATTTCCTGGTCGCACCGGCCGGCTGGAGGCCCGATCTCCGCGACAAGTTCGATGAGTTCAAGCTGCCGGAAGGAACTGAACGGATCGATGCCCCGACGCCCTACGTCTGGGTCATCGGGCGTACCAAGACGGATGGCCCTCCCGACTATGACGCCGTTCACAAGATCCAGGACGGCTACAAGATAACGCCGCTGTCGCAGTGGGGAAAAAAGCCTGACAAGGCAGAGGTAAAGATCGACCCATCCGTGGACATGAAGACGCCACCGAAAACGCAGGCCGACACAGCCTCGGCTGAGGCCTACTTCGCCTATGCCGCGGAGCTGCTTAAGCTCCATCCGCCGCACAGCACCGATCAGCCGATCATTGCCCGCATGAGGCGGATCGGCCTCGAACCCGGCAAGAGCTTCGATCTCTCCAAGGCCGATCCTGTCGTCCAGAAGGCGCTAGCGACGGCGCCGCAGGACGCCCAGGCGCTCATGGGCTGGAAGCTGAAGACCCTGGCGCGGGTGGTCAATGGCTGGTCGATGAATACCGACACGATGGGCGTCTACGGCAATTATTACCTGAAGCGGGCGATCGTCGCGCAGCAGGGACTTGGCGCCAATCTGCCCGAGGATGCCATCTATCCGCTCAATCTTGCGGACGAAAACGGCAATCCGCTGGACGGGAGAGACAACTATACGATCCACTTCGAGAAGGACGACATTCCGCCTGTCAACGCCTTCTGGTCGATCACGCTCTATGACAAGGACGGGTTCCAGGTTGCCAATCCCCTCAATCGGTTCGCGGTCAGCAGCTGGATGCCGTTCCAGTTCAACGCCGATGGTTCGCTCGATCTTTATTTCCAGACGGAGAGCCCCGGCAAGGACAAGGAATGGAACTGGCTGCCGGCGCCCAGCGGTCCCTACAATCTGACGATGCGGCTTTATGCGCCGAAGGCGACCGCCCTTATCGGAAAGTGGAACCCGCCGCCGGTGACGAGTGCTGCTCCGGCGGCTCCGCTCGCGGCCCAATAGGTGGACGCGAGCCGCAATCCGGAAGAGCACATGAAACGCGCCGGGCTCTCTAAGAGCCCGGCAACTGTCGGTTCAGGCGCTTGCCCGCCGATAGAGCGCGAGAGAGCCGGCAAGCGTCAGCAAGGCGCCGCCGCACACGCGGTCGAGCCAGAGCGCGCCCGATTTCCGCAACAGCCGAACAGCCTGCGAGCCGAGCAACGCGTAGACGAACATGACCATGAAATCGATGGCGGCGAAGACGAGGGCGAGCACGGCATATTGCTCGACCTGCGCACCCGCGGGATCGATGAATTGCGGCAGGAAGGCCGAGAAGAAGAGGTAGCCTTTGGGATTGGTGACGGCGACGAGGAAGCTCTTCAGGAAGATCGTCATCGCCGAGCCGGATGCGTTCCCGTTTTCGGAGCGCAGCGAGATATCCAGCGTTCCCTTCGAACGCAGCAGCATGATGCCGAGGAAGGCGAGGTAGCAGACGCCGACCCATTTGACGACGGTGAACCAGAATTCCGAGGCCGCCAGCAGCGCACCGAGGCCGAGGGCAACGGCACCGATCAGCACGAAGTCGGACATGACAGCGCCGATCATGCCGGATATCGCCCGGCGCACCCCGAATTTCGAGCCGTTCGTCAGGGCGAGAAGCACGGTCGGGCCGGGTGTGGCAATGCCGATGAATGCCACCAGCGCAAATGCGAGAACCGTCATTTCAGTCATATCATCCTCCTCCGTTGCCACCACCTATGACACCAGCCGGGTATTTCCGGAAGAGGTTTAGCAACTCCCTGGACCTCTTGTTTCCGATCATCGACAGTTCGGTCCGTATCGAAGCATTCCGCCCCCTGCAGCGCTAAAGAGAAACACAGGCTGCATGGACGGCAAGGGGAATGCGATGGAAAAGAAGACTGACATAACGCGGGAATTGGCGCTGCTGCTGGCACTTTCGACGCTCTGGGGAGCCTCCTACACCTTCATCAAGATCGGCGTCGAAACCATCCCGCCGGTGACACTGGTGGCAGCACGAACGCTCATTGCCGGCGCGCTGCTTCTCGCCATCATCCACTGGCGTGGCCTCAGGCTGCCCCGCGACCGAAAGACCTGGGCCTATTTCCTGTTTCAGGCCTGCCTCAACAGCGTCTTGCCCTTCACGCTGATTGCCTGGGCCGAGCGGACGACGGATGCCGGCCTGGCAGCGATCCTGAACTCCACGACACCGATATTTGCCTTTCTGATCACGGCACTGGTCACCCGGCATGAAGCCCTGACAGGCCGCAAGCTGTTCGGCGTGTCGGCTGGGTTGGTCGGCACGGCGCTCGTCATCGGCGTCGGAGCGCTCGGCAGTATCGGGCAGGCGCTGTGGGCGCAACTCGCGATCGTCGCCGCCACGATCTGCTATGCGGGCGCAGCCGTCTTCGGCCGGAATTTCCGGGGGCTCGATCCCATGCTGCCGGCCGCCGGTTCGCTGCTCTCAGGGGCGGCGATCCTCATTCCGACCAGCATCGTCATCGATCATCCCTGGACATCGCAGCCGAGCCTTCATTCCGTGCTGGCGCTTCTTGCTCTCTCCGTCTTCTCGACGGCGCTCGCCTTCGTGATCTATTTCCGTCTCATGCAGACGCTCGGTTCGATCGCTGCCACGGCACAGGCCTATCTCAGGGTCCCGATCGGCGTTGCGATCGGTGTCGTCTTCCTCGGCGAAACGCTGTCCTCCATGGCAGGCCTTGGTCTTGCCTGCGTCATGGCCGGTGTCATCGCAATGACGCTGCCCGCACGAATGCAGGTCCGTCGGGTTGCCTGATCCGTGCCGCCACGACCACAAGATCTGCAAAGGCTTATTCGACTGACATCGAAAATTGCCTGTTGTCATCGCGCTGTCATTAATGATGAGGATACGGGTCGGTGAATGGGGGATATTGGCGTGGATGCAAAGGAAATGACCGAGGAGAAGACGGCGGCTCCACCGGCAGGTACGCCTGCGGAGGTCTTCGGCGCCTTCCTGAAGCTTGGCCTCACCTCGTTCGGCGGGCCGATCGCGCATCTCGGCTATTTCCGCAACGAGCTGGTGACGCGCCGCAAATGGATCGATGAGAAGGGTTATGCCGATCTCGTCGCCCTCTGTCAGTTCCTTCCCGGTCCCGCGTCTAGCCAGGTCGGCTTTGCCATGGGATTGCTGCGCGGCGGGCCGCTGGGGGCGCTTGCGGCGTGGAGCGCGTTCACGCTTCCCTCCGCCCTGATCCTGTTCATCTTTGCAACCGCCGCCACCGCACTCGACAATCCTCTCGGACAGGGCCTGCTGCACGGATTGAAGCTCGTTGCCGTCGCTGTCGTGGCACAAGCCGTCTGGGGCATGGCGCGATCGCTGACACCCGACAAGCCGCGCGCCGGCATCGCGCTGGCCGCGATTTTCATCGTGACGTCGATGGGAGCGCTCGGCCAGCTCGCAGCCATCATGCTGGGTGCAATTTCCGGGCTCGTGCTTTGTCGCGAGGCCGCCGCCGGGCACAAGGCAAGTTTTTCGTTCGGAATATCGCGATCTGCAGGGGTCACCTGCCTGCTGGCGTTCCTGCTCCTGCTGTTCGGACTGCCGCTTATCGTTTCCATCATGGATTGGCAGGGGCTGCGCCTCTTCGATGCCTTCTATCGCTCAGGCGCGCTGGTTTTCGGTGGCGGCCATGTCGTCCTGCCGCTGCTCGAGGCGGCGGTCGTGAGGCCGGGCTGGGTTTCGGAAAACGCGTTTCTCGCCGGTTACGGTGTTGCGCAGGCCGTGCCTGGTCCGCTTTTCACGTTTTCGGCCTATCTCGGAGCGGTGATGGGGCCGACTCCCAACGGTATCGCGGGCGCAGCCATCGCTCTGGCCGCCATCTTTCTGCCCGGCTTTCTGCTGCTGCTCGGCACCCTGCCTTTCTGGGACAGGCTCAGCACCTATCCGCTGGCGCAGGCGGCCATGCGCGGCGCAAACGCCGCCGTGGTCGGCGTGCTGGGTGCGGCCCTCTACAATCCGGTATGGACAAGCGCGGTCCTTACATCGGCCGATTTTGCTCTTGCCCTGTCCGGCTTCCTTCTGCTGGTGGTCTGGAAGGCGCCGCCATGGATCGTCGTGATGCTGATGGCAGCCAGTTCGATCCTGCTGCAACTTTCCGCCTGAACCGTATCGGGCCAGTCAATCCTTTGGCGACAAAGCGGCTTCTATCGCCGCCCATGCCGCCCGGCCGAGCCTTGCATCCGCTGCATCGTTGCCGCCATGGGCGCGAAGGCTGGAGCGGGGCGTCGTCTCGCCTGGAAGCAGTACCCGATGGCCCGCCTCGGGGTCAACGAGCAGTGACAGCGGCCTGCCGCCTTTTTCGCGCCGGCTGGCAAGCTCACGCGCAAAGCTCTCTGACGGCCAGAGTGCATCGTCTCCGCCGGCCACGAGGACTAGGTCTGCGGTGGCTTTCTCGATGGGAATCTGCGCTCGCCGCAGCGTTTGCTCGTCGGTCTCCAGGCATTTTTCGAAGAAGGAACGATAGGACACCAGCCCATCGCGATAGTCCCGCTCCCAGGTGGGATCGGCGGGGACGAATTCCAGTGGCTCTCCCTTCCAGGTCCAGGATGAACGTTCGGGCCATTCTCTGCCGTCCTTGCCAGGCCCGATATTGCCCCAGACAACCGAGCTCGGGCTGATCGCTATAACAGCGTTCACGCGCGGGTCCAGGGTGGCGACAAGCAAGGCCGCCTCTGCGCCTTTCGATGTCCCGACGAAGACGATGCGCCGGCATCCCCGCGAAATCAGGCGGTCCGTGGCGTCACAGAAGGTTTCCAGCGGGATTTCGCAAATGCCGGGCGATTGCCCCGTTGCGCCGAACCATTGCAGCGCCAGTGCTTTCGCGCCGGCCCCGGCAAACAATCTCGCACGATCGATATCGACCCTGCCGCTGGAACCGCTGAGCACGACGACACCGGTCTCATTCGCATCGGGCCGGGAGACGAATGCGCCGTTTACCCGGCCTTCGAGCCGTTCGATTTTGCAGCTGTCCATCGCGCTTGTTACCATGCTGACATCTTGTTGAATTATCGGATGGTTCTCGACTGTCACTGAGGACGGAGCCTATCATGGTCGAGCATGCGCGTGCAGGGGCCTCTTTCGAGGATGCCGATGTCGTCAGCAACTATCCTTTCCGTCCGCCATATCCCGAGGCGATCTACGAGAAGCTGCTTGCCATCGCACCTAAGCGCAGCTGCCTACTGGATATAGGATGCGGCCCCGGCAAGATTTCACGGCCGCTCTCACGGCATTTCGAAAGGGTCATCGCCGTCGATCCATCCCTCCACATGATCGAGCTTGGCCAGAGCCTGGAGGAAGGGCGGGCACGCAATCTTCACTGGATCGTCGGTTTCGCCGAGGATGTCGATATCCCCGATCGTCCCGACCTCATCGTTGCTGCCGCGAGCATCCACTGGATGGATCACAAGCGGCTTTTCGCGCGGCTGAAAACCTATGCCGCCGCCGATCACAGGATGGCCGTCGTCTCTGGGGATGCGCCTTTCCAACCGGCCTGGGAAGCAGACTGGCAGTCTTTTCTGACCAGATGGGTTCCTGCCATAACAGGCGAGGCGTTCGATCCCATTGGCAAGCGGGAAAGCTGGTCGGCCTACAAGGCGTTCCTCGACATCGAAGGCTCTGAACATTTCCACTCCGCTCCATTCGAGCAAAGCGTCGAAGACTTCATTCGCTGCCAGCATTCGCGCGATACGTTCGCACCATCCCGTCTGGCCGGCAGGATGAACGAGTTCGACGGAGAGCTCGGCGAGATGCTGGCTCCCTATGCTCGCGAACGAAAACTGAGTTTCATCATCCGGACGAAACTGGTCTGGGGCTCGATCAGGTTGTGATCTGCCTGTGCCCAAAACCGCAATCCGGCCCGTCAAGATGTTGAACTTCTAGGCCACTGCCATGATGACGTGAGCCTGAATTTTGGCGGCAACCTCACTGTCGCCATGCCGGTCGGCAATCGCGGATGCGGCACAGTCGGTCGCAATGTCCAGTTTTCCCGGAGCTCTGGCTTCGATTTCGCTCCGAAGGACGGTCCCGTGGCAATAGGCGAGGGCGGGAATCCGGGGCGAGGATGCGCGGCTTTGTTCGGCCTTCGTTTCGATCACCACATGGGAGAAACCCGCCTCTTCCAGCTCGGCGCGGATCAGCGCCTTGTCATGATAGCCATGCGGCGTGCGGGCCAGGAAGCGCGGCGGATCATCCGGAAACATCGTCGCAAGGGCATTCGTCACATCGTCGGCAAAAACATTCTCCTCGATGCGGTCCCACACGTTGAACAGGAAATGTCCGCCGGGCTTCAGGACACGCTTTGCTTCGCGGTAGCCGGATATGCGGTTTGGGAAGAACATCGCGCCGAACTGACATAAGACGAGATCGAAGGCGGCATTTTCAAACGGCAGCGCCAGAGCATCCGCCTGGCGCCATTCCAGGCGACTGTCGAAGCCTTGCTGCGAAGCGGCGTAGTCGAGCATCGGCTGGTTGAGGTCGGTGATGATATAGCGTGCGCCCGACGACAGTTTCGGCGCCAGTGTGCGGGTGACGACCCCAGTGCCTGCGGCAGTTTCGAGAACGGTGCCGGGCGACAGGGATGCTGCTCTCCGGGCAAGATCCACGGCGAAGGGCTCGAAAATCAGCGGCACCATATAGTGGTCGTAGTTTTCCGGGATCGAGCCGACGAACAGCTTGTCCTTTTCCAGCATTGTCGTCACCTTCCGCCGCCCAACAGGGCTTCAAACACATCGGGTTCACTGCCGCTCACAGCCGCAGGCTTTCGTCCAACCAGACCCGGAAGCCGCCGCGGAAGGCGTTGTCGTTGCTGCCGCGCCGGCATTTGGGCGGCAGATCCTTCAGCTTTTCGACGTTGCCGCCACCGATGACGATATAATCAGGCAGCAGGGCGGCGGCCAGGCGGTCGGCGACGTCGAAGACCGATTTTCGCCATCTGCCCTTACCGCGACCTTCCAGGCCGCGTTCGCCGACATAGTCCTCGAATGTCGCCTTCTTGTAGGGCATGTGCGCCAGTTCGAGCGGCATGCAGACGTTCTCGGCGATCATCGCCGAGCCGAGTCCGGTGCCGAGGCCAAGGAAGAGCATACGGCCGGCCTCGTAGCTGCCGATCGCCTGCATCAGCGCGTCATTGACCATGCGCACGGGCTTGCCGAGGGCTTTTTCGAAATCGAAGCCCTTCCATCCCGGGCCGAGGTTGAACGGATCGGCCGCGGGGCGGTGGGCAGCGACGGGGCCGGGATAACCCATGGCGACGACATCGTAGTGCCAGTCGGCGGTCAGATCGGTGAGGGCTGTCACCATCTTCGCCGCCGTCATCGCGCGCCCCGATACGACCGAGCGTCGCTCGCTGCCACTGCTGAGTTCCGCCTTCACATGCGAGCCACCTATATCGACGGCGAGCACGATGCGGCCGGCCGGCGCCGCAACCTTCGGCTTGGCTCGCTCAGGCGTCTGCTTTTCTTCCATTGTGTCAGCCATGGCTGGCGCTCCTCTCCGGCTGTACGCTTATTCCTTCCCGCGCTATTCTATAGGGCCCGCGCTATTCTATCGGGCGCAAGATCGTAGCCGGCTGTCAAGCCGGTATATTGCGGATCGCTTAATTTCATCTCACGATGGCACGGAAGACGAGCAAATAGAGCGGAGGAACAGCACTTGGCCTTTCCGACACGACCACCCGGTTCCGTCGAGCCGCCAGGTGCGCCGGGCATCGAGCCCCGATGGACGTCCAGCGACAAGAGCGCTGTTGGTACCGCCGTCAGTTCGGCGAGCTGCGTCTGGTTCACGGCAAGCCACGGCATCCTCAATGAGATCTACGCCCCACGGCTCGATATGGCCTGCGTGCGCGATTTCGGTTTCATCGTCACGGCTCCGGGCTATTTCTCCGAGGAGAAGCGCGACGCCGATCACAGCGTACAAGCGATCGAGGACGGCGTCCCGGCCTTCCGCCTCGTCAATACCTCCCGCGACGGGCGTTATCGCATCACCAAGACCATCTTTTCAGACCCTGAGCGCGAGGTGGTGCTGCAGGACATCCGCTTCGAGGCGCTGATAGGCAATCTCTCAGACTATCGGCTGCATGCGCTTGTTGCCCCACATCTCGTCAATGGCGGCGCCGACAACAACGGCTGGTACGATGATTTCAAGGGTCGGCAGATGCTGTTTGCCGAGGGTTCCGGGCGGTCGCTCGCCATTGCCGCTTCGGTGCCCTGGCTTGCGCGGTCAGTTGGCTATGTCGGCATCTCCGACGGCTGGCAGACGCTATCGCGCGGCGAGGGGCTGAATGAGGAGTACAGCTGCGCCACATCCGGCAATATCGCGCTGTCAGGAACGCTGGATATGCGGGCAGGCGAGGGGCAAGCTGGCCAAGGAAAGGCGCTGATCGCCATAGGCTTCGGCACGCAGCCGGAGGAAGCTGCCGTGCGCACGCTTCTCAGCCTTGAGCAGGGCGTTGAGCCGACGCTGAAACATTATCGCAGCGGCTGGCGGGAGTGGCAGTCCGGCCTGCTTGCGCTCGACGAGCCACATGATCCGACCCAGCTCAACCGCTATCGCGTCAGCACCGGCGTGCTCGCCACCCATCGCGACGATGCCTCCGGCGCCATCATCGCCAGCCTTTCCATCCCCTGGGGCTTCAGCAAAGGCGATGACGACCTTGGCGGTTATCATCTGGTGTGGACGCGCGATCTGGTGGAAACGGCGGGCGGTCTGCTTGCGGCCGGGGCCACAGCGGATGCACGCTCCGTGCTCGACTATCTCGCTGTCATCCAGGAAGCGGACGGCCATTGGGTGCAGAATGCCTGGCTGGACGGCAGACCCTACTGGTACGGCATCCAGATGGATGAGACGGCCTTTCCCATACTGCTCTACGATATGCTGCTGCGTGCGGGAGCGATCGACGCCTCGGAGAGGGGACGCTATCTGCCCATGGTCGAGGCGGCAGCGGGCTATATCGTCAGAAACGGCCCCGCCACCCAGGAGGATCGCTGGGAGGAGGATGCCGGCTACTCGCCGTTTACGCTTGCCGTGGAGATCGCCGGTCTGCTTGCGGCGGCCGATGCCGTGGAAGCGGCCGGTCGCCTGGATGCGGCGCACTATCTGCGCGAGGTCGCCGATGGCTGGAACGAGCGCATAGAGGAGTGGACCTACGCCACCGATACCGAACTGTCGCGCCGTCTCGGCGTCGAAGGCTATTATGTGCGCATCGCCTCGGCGACAGACGGCAGCCTGTCATTGCGGCGTGACTTCATTCCGATCCGCAATCGGGACGATCTCGGAGAGGTGCTTGAAGCGGACCTGCTGATAAGCCCGGATGCGCTTGCGCTGGTGCGCTTCGGCCTCCGCGCCGCCGACGACCCGCGCATGCTCGGCACAATCGCGGCAATCGATGCGGAGCTGCGCCGCGACCTTCCGGCCGGTCCCTACTGGTATCGCTACAATGACGACGGCTATGGCGAGCGCATCGGCGGTGCGCCCTTTGCCGGCAGCGGTGTCGGCAGGCTCTGGCCGCTCTTGACCGGCGAGCGTGCCCATTATGAACTCGCCGCCGGGCGAGCGGACGAAGCGCAGCGGATGCTTGCTGCGCTGGAAGCTTCGGCAAGCGAAGGTGGGCTCTTGCCTGAACAGATCTGGGACAGCGAGGACGTGCCGCAGCGCGAGCTTTTCCTCGGCCGACCCTCGGGCAGCGCCATGCCGCTCGTCTGGGCGCATGCCGAACATATCAAGCTGCTGCGCTCGCTGCGCGACGGCGTGATCTTCGACATGCCGCCCCAGACCTTTGCCCGCTATGTCGCAGCAAAGCCGGCGCCGGCACCGTTCTCCTGGCGGCTGACGGCCCGACGCGACCAGATGCCGGCGGGCCGGCGGCTCCGCATCGAAGTGCCCGAGCCCGCTCTGGTACGCTGGTCCACCGACGGCTGGGCAAGCGCCGCCGACAGCCCATGCCACGACACCGGCTTCGGCACTCATGTCTTCGACCTGCCGACGCAGGCGCTCGGCCCCGGCATGATCGACTTCACGATATTCTGGAAGGATGCGCAGCGTTGGGAGGGCGTGGATTTTCAAATCGAGGTGGATTGAGGCGGGACCCATTTCCGCCAGTCTCGCGGAATTCCAGCCAATAAGACAAGCGGCCGTTTCCGGTCGCTAAAGGGATTTGTTCCAATTTCTCTGTATTTCCGGAAGTATTTCCGAAAAAACTTGGGATCCGATTAGAGGCCAGCCCCAGGGGATCAGGACTAAAGTCCAGACCCAGGGATCAGGACTTGTAGATCAGCCAGCTCTTGGTGAATTCTTTCTGCATTCCGTCCTCATAGACGACGGTGCAGTTGCGGCCGGCGTTTTTCGCGCTGTAAAGCGCGATATCGCTCTTGGAGTAGAGCTCGCCGGCGTCGTCGGCGTGCGAGGCCATGCAGATGCCGATGGAGACCGTGACCGGGCCGTAATTGACGCGGGTGCGGGAATTCTTGAAGGGGGTGGATTCCAGCGTCCGGCGAATGCGCTCGGCGACCGCCGTCACTTCGTCCAGCGTGTTGCCGTCGATGATGAGCGCGAATTCCTCACCGCCGGTGCGGGCGACGAAAACATCGCGGCGGACATTGGTGCGGATGACGGAGGCGACCGTCGCCAGAACCTTGTCGCCGACCGGATGGCCGTAGGTGTCGTTGATCTTCTTGAAATTGTCGATGTCGGCGAGCAGCAGGGCCGTCACCGGGCGCAACGCCGGATTGTTGAAGACGGCGGCCAGCCGGTCGTCGAAAGCGCGGCGGTTGGAAAGGCGCGTCAGCGAGTCGGTATTGGCGATGCGCTTGTATTCGTCGAGTTCCTTGCGGACCTGATCCATCTCCTGCGAGCGTTGGACCATGTCCTCGACGGTCTTTTCGCCGTGGGTGATCGTATCGCCGGTTGCCTGGGTGAGCAGATCGATGGCGTTTTCGATGAGGTCGGCGCTGCTCGTGCTCTTGGAATTGATGCGCTTGCAGGTCTCGTTGAGCAGCCGGTTATAGCTTTCGAGCGAGGTCTGCTCCTGGCGCAGCACGCGCAGCAGGCCTTCCAGTTCGCCGGCGATGCGGCTATGGGCGTCGTCGAAGATCTTGGCAGGCGCCGTGTGGGAACAATGCTGGGTACCTAGCGCATCGAGCTCAGCCTGCGTCGCCTGGCTGCCGAGAGCGGCGAGGTCGCGGGTGAGTGCGGGGTTGGAACCGATATAGGCTTCGTAGAAAAGTTCGTAATTGCGGGGAATTGGTGCAACGCCCATGGAGCGCATTGCATAGGTGATCTGACCCGCCACATCGGGAACCTGCACCTTGGGCGCAACGGCCGTATTCATTCCGGCAACTCCTCATCCAATTCTTAAGCAATCTTCTATTTGTTATCTTAGATTTCTTGGGAAATGATTAAAGCGACATATACCAAAGATTACATACGATAAGTTTGATGGGCATCAATACTACGATCAGCCCTATGATTTTTCTCAAATATTTGTAAGTTCGACTGCAACGGAGACACCTCTTATGCGCGAGGTGCTCCAAAAAAGTTCAATCGTTTTGTCTTTTTAGGGATTGTTTTCGTTTTGTTGACGGTCGGTATCTTTTGTCTGGTCTACTGCCGGGCAGGGCGAAGTGACAGATTCTGTCTCAAGAAACCGGATTTTGGGGATCGGATCACGGTCTCCCCTTGAAGGCATGAGATCATGGAATCGTCTCGCCACACCTCACCCGCCATTCTCGCATTCGCCATCGTTGCCGGCTGTGCTTTTCTTTTACAGCAGACCGGCTTCTTCAACGGCATCTTCAGCACGGATATCCTCGCCAGCGTGAAGGCGGAGGATATTCTCAGTGCATCCGATATCGCCGCCATGGAACGACCTGTAGTTCAGCCCATGACGGCGGCCAGTATCGATCCGGCCGAGACGGCTTCGGTGCGATAGCCGGCAGGCTCAAGTCTCAGCCGAGGTTCAGCTCCTGGAAGAAGTCATTGCCCTTGTCGTCGATGACGATGAAGGCCGGGAAGTCTTCCACCTCGATCTTCCAGACTGCTTCCATGCCGAGTTCGGGATATTCCAGCACATCGACCTTGCGGATACAGTCTTGCGCCAGGCGGGCGGCCGGGCCGCCGATGGAACCGAGATAGAAGCCCTGATGCTTCTTGCAGGCCTCGCGCACGGCGCGTGAGCGGTTGCCTTTGGCGAGCATGACCATCGAGCCGCCGAAGGACTGGAACTGGTCGACATAGCTATCCATGCGGCCAGCGGTCGTCGGGCCGAAGGAGCCGGAGGCATAGCCGGCAGGGGTCTTGGCCGGGCCAGCATAGTAGACAGGGTGGTTCTTCATATAGTCGGGCATGCCTTCGCCCTTTTCCAGCCGTTCGCGGATCTTGGCATGTGCTAGATCACGGGCGACGATGATCGTACCCGATAGTGACAGGCGCGTCTTGACCGGGTGCTTTGAAAGCTCCGCGAGAATATCGGCCATCGGCTGGTTGAGATCGACACGCACCATGGATTCGGAAAGCTTGGCCTCGTCGATCTCGGGCATGTACTTGGACGGATCGGTTTCCAGCTGCTCGATGAAGATGCCGTCGCGGGTGATCTTGCCCTTGGCTTGGCGGTCGGCGGAACAGGAAACGCCGAGCCCGATCGGCAGCGAGGCACCGTGGCGGGGCAGGCGGATGACGCGCACGTCATGACAGAAATACTTGCCGCCGAACTGGGCGCCGACACCGAGGCTCTGCGTCAGCTTGTGGATTTCCTTTTCCATCTCGATGTCGCGGAAGGCATGGCCGTTTTCGGAGCCTTCGGTCGGCAGTTCATCGAGGTAGCGGGTGGAGGCGAGCTTGACCGTCTTCAGGTTCATCTCGGCCGAGGTACCGCCGATGACGATCGCCAGATGGTAGGGGGGACAGGCTGCCGTACCTAACGTGAGGATCTTCTCCTTGAGGAAGTCCAGCATGCGGTCATGCGACAGGAGCGAGGGCGTTCCCTGGAAGAGGAAGGTCTTGTTGGCCGAGCCGCCGCCCTTGGCGACGAAGAGGAAGTCGTAGCTATCGGTGCCTTCCTCATAGATATCGATCTGCGCCGGCAGATTGTTCTTGGTGTTCTTTTCCTCGAACATCTTGATGGGGGCGAGCTGCGAATAGCGCAGGTTCTTCTTTTCATAGGCGTCGAGCACGCCCTTCGAAAGGGCAGCGGTATCGCCGCCTTCGGTCCAGACGCGGCGGCCCTTCTTGCCCATGATGATTGCCGTGCCGGTATCCTGGCACATGGGCAGCACGCCGCCGGCGGCGATATTGGCATTCTTCAGGAGGTCATAGGCGACGAAACGATCATTGTCGGTCGCTTCGGGATCGTCGAGGATCGAGGCAAGTTGCTTCAGATGGCCGGGGCGCAGGAGATGGTTGATGTCAGCGAAGGCCGTTTCGGCGAGCAGGCGGATGCCCTCAGGGTCGACGCTCAGGATCTCCTGACCCTTGAAGCTGTCGACCGAGACATAGTCGCTGCTGATCTTGCGGTAAGGGGTGGTGTCGGCGCCGAGGGGAAAGAGATCGTCAGCCATCGAAGTGACCTTTCTGGTGGGATATTTTGGAACCGGTCTAAATCTGGCGCAGGGTAAAAGCAATTAGGGAGGGCGCGGGTTTAGTGGCGAAAATGCCGCGGCCGGGCGGGCTCCACTTTCCTCAAAAACAAAAAAGACCGGCAGAGCCAGCCTTTGATTGTTGAGACGCTTCCCGTTACTCGACGTCATCCTCGGGCTTGTCCCGAGGATCTGCTACGTATCGACCGGCAGCAGATGCTCGGGACAAGCCCGAGCATGATGGAAGAAGGGTTTACTTCGGGCTGATCATCGTCTCCGCGCGCACGATCGCGTCATATTCCTCAGATGTCACCAGCCCGCTCGCCAGCGCCTCTTCCTTCAGCGTCGTACCATTCTTATGCGCCGTCTTGGCGATCTTGGCGGCCGCATCGTAGCCGATCTTCGGCGCAAGGGCGGTCACCAGCATCAGCGAACGTTCGAGGCCGGCCTTAATATTGTCTTCGCGGGCCTCGATGCCGACGACACAATTGTCGGTGAAGGAGAGAGCGGCGTCGCCGAGGAGCTGCACCGACTGCAGGAAGTTGTAAGCCATCATCGGATTGTAGACGTTGAGCTCGAAATGGCCCTGGCTGTCGGCGAAGGTGAGAGCCGCATGGTTGCCGAAGACGTGGATGCAGACTTGCGTCAGGGCCTCGCACTGGGTGGGGTTCACCTTGCCGGGCATGATCGAGGAGCCGGGCTCGTTTTCAGGCAGCGCCAGTTCGCCGAGGCCAGCGCGCGGGCCGGAGCCGAGAAGGCGGATGTCATTGGCGATCTTGAAAAGGGCAGCGGCGGCCGCATTGATCGCGCCATGGGCGAAGACCATCGAATCATGCGAGGCGAGGGCCTCGAACTTGTTCGGCGCGGTCACGAAAGGCATGTCGGTGATGACGGCGATCTCTTCGGCGACCTTTTCGGCAAAACCGACGGGCGCATTGAGACCGGTGCCGACGGCGGTGCCGCCCTGGGCGAGTTCGCAGAGGCCGGGCAGGGTCATTTCGATACGCTTGATGGCCGAGCCCACCTGCGCGGCGTAGCCTGAAAATTCCTGGCCCAGCGTCAGCGGCGTCGCATCCTGCGTATGGGTGCGGCCGATCTTGATGATGTGGCTGAATTCCGTGACCTTCATGTCGAGCGCGGCATGCAGATGCTTCAGCGAAGGCAGCAGGTGGTGAGCGATCTGTTCGGCGCAGGCGATGTGCATGGCGGTCGGGTAGGTGTCGTTCGACGACTGGCTCATATTAACGTGATCGTTCGGGTGGACCGGCTTCTTGGAACCCATGACGCCGCCCAGCATTTCTATGGCACGATTGGAGATCACTTCATTGGCATTCATATTGGACTGCGTGCCGGAACCGGTCTGCCAGACGACCAGCGGGAAATGGTCGTTCAGCTTGCCGTCTATCACCTCCTGGGCGGCATCCACGATAGATTTGCCGATGCCTGCATCGAGCTGGCCGAGCGCCATGTTGGCACGCGCCGCCGCCTGCTTGACGATGCCGAGCGCACGCACGATCGAGAGCGGCTGCTTTTCCCAGCCGATCTTGAAATTACCGAGAGAACGCTGCGCCTGCGCGCCCCAATATCGGTCGCTGGCGACTTCGATCGGGCCAAATGTATCGGTTTCGGTGCGGGTGGAACTCATGGCTTCGTGCCTTCCTGTCACATGCTGTTAAGGGCAGTCTTTGGAGATGAGGGACTTATAGGGTGGAACGCTTTCCAAGAAAACCGGACGCCATGCGAAATATTGAAAATGGATCTCATGTTTTGCGTCGCCATCGAGGGCGCCTTACGGCGTGTTTTTTCGGCCACGCCGGGAAATTAATGCAAGGAGCGACAGAAAGCGCCCTTTCTCGGACAAGAAAATTCGGTAAAAAATTAACTAATAATTTCATAATTTTGTGTGAACTGCTGCGCGGCGTTCGCGTTCGACCCCGTCACACAAAGTTGAGCCTGAAAACGCTGGCGGCGCAGGCCGGTTTCTGATGAAAGAGCCGCGGCTGCCGGGAATTCTGGAAGAATTGATCTGAGCCTTTTTGCTCGACAACAGCATGATACTGGAACTGGAAAACAAGATGAAATTCGTTTTGAAAAGCGCGGTTTCCGCATTGGCACTTTCCTGCGTGATGGGCGCGGTTCCTGCGCATGCCTATACGTTGATGGACATGCTGCGCGGCGACCGGGCAAGAAGCGGCCAGAGCACGATCATCATGGATCCTTCGGCTCCGATGCGCGGCAATCCCGGCAATCGTAACGGCCTTGGCGGCGATATCGATCCGGAAGCCGCGATGCCGAAGGTTTCCAGCCCGCGCTACTACACCTACAAGGCTGAAACCTTGCTGTTTGTCGATACCGCGAAGTTTGCCGATCCTGTCGTCACCGGCGCGGTCGCCGACGTCTCCGGCACGGCCACGACCGACGGTGCTCCGCAGCGCCACTTCCTGACGGAAGCCAAGGTTCGCGCCAATGCCGATGTCGCCAAGGCCCTGCAGGCCTATTACGGTGACGGCAAGAACCCGCTCATCTGGGTGTCCGGCGAGGGCGTCAATGATCACGGCAAGGCAGCCCTCAGCGTGCTCGCCGATGCAGCAAGTGTCGGCCTCGACCCGGCCGATTACGCCGTGTCCGAGCCGAGCATCGATCCGGCCAATCCGGATCCTGACGTTCGCGACCGGGTGCTGACGCAGTTCGAACTGGCGCTCTCCTCCAAGGTTCTCGCCTACGTGCAGGACACGACGCGCGGCCGCGTCGATCCCAACAAGCTCTCCGGCTACCATGATTTCCAGCGCAAGGTCGTCAAGCTCGATCCGGTGCTGAAGCTCTCCCGCATGAGCCCTGACGTCGCGGCCTATCTTTCCAGCCGCAACCCCGACAGCACGCAGTTCCTGGCGCTGAAGGCCGAGCTTGCGAAGCTGCGCGCCGCCGACGGCGGCAATGAAGCGCCGATCATCATTTCGCTCACGTCCCTGCTGCGCCCGGGCGACAGCTCGCCGGAAGTCGCCAACATCGTCAAGGCGATCCAGAAGAATGGTTCGGAAGAGCTGAAGACCGCGCATGCGGCCACCTTCTCAGCCTATACCGGCAGCAGCGACTATTCGCCCGAGATCGTGTCACTGGTCGAGGACTTCCAGAAAGAACATGGCCTGAAACCCGATGGCGTCATCGGCCAGGCGACCGTGCGCACCATGACCGGCGGCGACAGCAACGGCTCCAAGATCGACAAACTCGTCGTTGCCATGGAGCAGGCACGCTGGCTGCCTGAGGATCTCGGCTCGCGCTATGTGATGATCAACCAGCCGGCCTTCATGGCCTATTACTATAACGACTCCAAGCAGCAGCTGGCGATGCGCACCGTCGTCGGCGGCAAGAACAACCAGACCTATTTCTTCGACGACGAGATCGAAACGGTCGAGTTCAACCCGTTCTGGGGCGTGCCGCAGTCGATCATCATCAACGAAATGCTGCCGAAGCTGCGCTCCGACCCGAACTATCTGGACCAGATGGGCTACGAGGTCGAAGTCGGCGGCCATGCCGTTCCGTCCTCCAGCGTCGACTGGTACGGTTCGACGCAGAACATTTCGGTGCGCCAGCCGCCGAGCAGCGACAATGCGCTGGGTGAACTGAAGATCCTGTTCCCGAACAGCCATGCCATCTACATGCATGACACGCCCTCGAAGAGCTTCTTCAAGCGTGACATGCGTGCGCTCAGCCACGGCTGCGTGCGCCTCGCAGACCCGCGCGCCATGGCGGCCGCCGTTC
>NZ_AJWE01000041.1:0-57818 GCF_000281145.1 Rhizobium sp. CF142
CCCTGCCGTCACGGCGGGCGCGGTAACCTGTGACTGGGCACCAGCGGCGCTGGTCAGGCCGAATTCGACCGCCGCCACGGTCATGGCCGCAACACCGAAAAAACGACGACGCTGAAGATTGATTTCGCTGGACATTGGCTCTCTCCGTTTCAAGTTGATGGCAGGGAGAAAACAGCTCGCATGTATCCCCGATGTTTCGGGTATCCGCTTCAATTGCATGCGGATGTAGCATCCGGCCTTCCAGATACGTTCTGATACAATTGGCTGCCTTCTCAATCGAAATTCCGTTGGATGAGGAAATCACGAAGCACCACGGCATTGTTGTGCTCGTCATCGCTGGTGGCATAAAGCAGCGTGACGGTGCCTTTCCTTATGAAATCGGTCACGGGCTTCAGCTCTTCCTCTTTATGCTCAAGCTCTGCAGTGTAGCGCCGGCGGAACTCCTCCCAGCGAGAGGGCTCATGATTGAACCAGTCGCGCAACTCGGTGCTTGGCGCGACATCCTTTAGCCAGGCAGTCATTGCAGCACGCTCCTTGCTGAGACCGCGCGGCCAGATGCGATCGACCAGCAGTCGGGCGCCATCCGCATCCGCCTTGGCCGCATAGACCCGCTTGAGCTTTATCGTCTCAGCTCTGGCTGTCATCTGATCCTCCTCATTCACCGATCATCCCTCTTCTTGCGGGATCCCGGCCGGGCGAAGCGCTGATGCATGGAAGATAGCGCAGCCCTCATCGGAGCGCTTCCTACACTTCGGTACATATTGCCGGGAAATCAGACACATCCGAGATACATCGCCCCGACCAGATAGCCGCGTTGCTGGTCGGGCTGCATCGCCGTCCAGAGCCCGATCACCCGGTTTCAAAGGAAACGATGATGACGCTTCTTATCATTGCCTATCTCGGAGGGGCGCTGACCATATTCAGCCCCTGCATCCTCCCCATCCTGCCCTTCGCCTTCGCCCGCGCCGGACAGCCATTCGCGCGCAGCACGCTGCCCATGCTGATCGGCATGGCCGCCACGTTCGCGTTGGTAGCCACACTTGCCGCCGTTGGCGGCAGCTGGGCGATCAGCGCCAATGAATATGGCCGCCTTGCCGCGCTGACCTTGCTTGCCGTCTTCGGCGTCGGTCTTCTTTCGCCGCGTGTCGCAAGCTTCATCACCCAGCCGGTCGTCGATTTCGGCAATCGCCTGCTGAACGCTTCCGGCAAGACCGGTGTTGCGCCGACTGTGGCGAGCGCGCTCGTTCTCGGCGTTGCAACCGGTCTGCTCTGGGCGCCCTGCGCAGGACCAATCCTCGGTCTCGTACTGACCGGAGCCGCACTCCAGGGCGCCAACCTGCAGACGACATTCCTGCTGCTGGCCTATGCAGCGGGCGCGGCCACCTCACTCGCAATCGCCCTCTCCGTCGGCGGCAAGATCTTTGCCGGCATGAAGAAGTCGCTCGGCATCAGCGAGCGCATTCGTCAGGGCCTCGGCGTTGCCGTGCTTGCAGGTGTCGTCGTTATCGCACTCGGTCTCGACACCGCCCTGCTTTCGCGGCTTTCCTACGCCAGCACCGCATCCTTCGAGCAGGCCGTTCTCGACAGGGTGAATGTGAAGCCAACCGATGGAAGATCGTCCGAAGTCGCGAGCAACGACAAGACGATCGGTCTTGCCGATGCGAAGAAACCCTTCCATAGCGATCTGCCGGTCGAAGGCCGTGCGCCATCACTGGACGGGGCCGTCGAGTGGCTGAACTCGCCGCCGCTGACGGCGGAACAGCTTCGTGGCAAGGTCGTGCTTGTCGATTTCTGGACCTATTCCTGCATCAACTGCATCCGCACTATCCCCTATGTCCGCGCCTGGGCTGAAAAATATAAAGACCAGGGTCTGGTTGTGATCGGCGTGCATGCCCCGGAATTTGCCTTCGAAAAGAAGATCGACAATGTCAAAAGGGCCATTGGCGACTTCAACATCGGCTATCCGGTCGCAATCGACAACGACTACAAGATCTGGCGCGCCTTCGATAACAGCTACTGGCCGGCCCATTATCTGATCGATGCCAAGGGCCAGATCCGCGAACATCACTTCGGCGAAGGCAACTACCGACAGACCGAGCAGGCGATCCAGGACCTGTTGCGCGAAGCCGGCAGCGAGATGGCAACAAGCGCACCGGTCGTGCCGGATGCGAAAGGTGCCGAGGTGAGCCCGGACCTGAAGGACATCGGCTCTGGCGAGACCTATATCGGCTATAAGCAGGCCACCGGCTTTGCGTCCAATGAGAGCATGCGCGCCGATGCCACCAAGGACTATTCGGTCAAGCAGCCGGGTCTCAACCAGTGGGGTCTTGCGGGCAAATGGACTGTCGGTGCCGAAGAGGCGACCCTGGATCAGGCAGGCGGCGGCATCGCCTACCGCTTCAGCGCCCGCGATCTACATCTCGTTCTTGGCCCAAGTACTGACGGCAAACCGATCCGCTTCCAGGTGACGGTCGACGGCAAGGCGCCGGGTGCCGACCACGGCAGCGATATCGATGCCGATGGAAACGGCACGGTGACCTCGACCAAACTCTACCAGCTCGTGCGCCAGTCAGACACGGTGGAAGCACGCAACTTCGAGATCCATTTCCTCGATCCCGGCGTGCAGGCCTACGCCTTCACATTCGGCTGAGCATTCCTTCTCTCGTTTAACTTGAACAACAGGAGCAATCACCATGAAACGCAAGTATTTTTCTACCATCGCCTTTGCCTTCGCCACCAGCGTCATCGCTTTTGCTGCCCAGGCGGCCGAGGTGAAAAACATCGTCGTCGTCCACGGCGCACTCGCCGATGGCTCCGGCTGGCGCCAGGCAACCGAAATCCTCGAGCGCCGCGGCTTCAACGTCACCATCGTCCAGGAGCCGATCACCTCGCTTGCCGATGATATCGCCGCCACCAACCGGGTGCTGGAACTGCAGGATGGCCCGACCCTGCTCGTCGGGCACAGCTATGGTGGCATGGTGATCACCGAAGCCGGCAACAGTTCCAACATCGCGGGCCTGATCTATGTCGCAGCCTTCCAGCCGGACAAGGGTGAAAGCCTCATCAGCCTGGCGAGTTCCAAGCCGCCTGGCGGCATGAATATTCGTGAGACGAAGGACGGAAAATACCTCTATCTCGACCCGGCCACCTTCACGAACGACTTCGCCGCCGACCTGCCGAAGGACGAGGCCGCGTTCCTCGCGAAGTCGCAGGTCTTCGCCTCCAAGGAGGCCTTCTCGGCCAAGATCGGCGATCCCGCCTGGAAGACTAAAAAGAGCTGGACGATTGTCGCCACCGAAGACCGTTCCATCAATCCCGACCTCGAACGCGACATGGCAAAGCGGGCCGGCAGCACGGTGACGGAGATCAAGGCAAGCCACGCCGTCTTCGCATCTCAGCCGGAAAAGGTTGCCGATGTGATCGCGAAGGCTGCCAAGGCAGCCGGCAAGTAATCAGATCAAAAGCGGCAACCGGAGCCGGTGGATCACTCCGCCGGCTCATTTTCCGTGAACGTCTCCTTCATCGCCTTGATGATGACGACGGCCGATGCCGCGCCCGGATCGATGTGGCCAAGGGATCGTTCGCCGAGGCGGGCGGCACGGCCGCGGGTGGCAACCATCGAACGGGTCGAGCGTGCGCCGGCATCGGCCGCTTCAAGAATTCCGTTCCACATGTCCGAGACGGTCGCCTGTCTGTCGCGGGCAGCCGCCGCCGCTTCTGTTGCCGGGATCCAGGCATCCAGCATCGTCTTGTCGCCGCGCTGACCCTTGCCGCGGTCCCGGATACCTGATGTCATGGCCTCGACAATTGCAGCCTGAGCGGCGATCGAAAGCGTCTCATCCCGTTTCAGAGCCTGCGCTGCCTTGCGGAAGGCCGTGGCATAGAGCGGGCCGGTCGATGCGCCAACGGCATCCAGAAAGGCGGATGCGGCAAGCGAAAAGACTTCTGATGGCAACATCTCATCGAGATCGCGTTTCGCCAATTCGCCATTCACCGCCTGGAAACCGAGCGACATGGTAATGCCGTGGTCGGCATCGCCGATCGCGCCATCCAGATCGGAGAGATGATCCTTCTCAGCCGAAATCGCCACAGAGATCCGGTGAAACATCCTGCTGAGGCGGCGGGCCGCGTTTGCCGACATGCGTATCCTCCCAATTCATGCAGCCCAGCCCCCTGGGATGCTTTTATGCTTTTCAGTTTACGACCCTCAGAAACGCCGTATCGCAGGGGTGATGCAGCAGATCCGTCAGTTCCTGGTCGAGATGCAGGATCGATATGGATGCGCCGACCATGTCGAGCGATGTGCAATAATGCCCCACCCAGTTCGCTTCGATCTTGATCCCCTTCGCGCTCAGGCGCTGTTCCACCCGCCGGTAGAGAATATAGAGCTCCATCAGCGGCGTGCCGCCGAACGAGTTGACGAGAACGGCAACGCGGTCCCCCGCCACCGGTTTCATCTCCGAGAATATGCGGTCCATGACGACATCGACCACAGCATCGGCGCTCATCATCTTCTCGCGCATCACGCCCGGTTCGCCGTGGATGCCCATGCCGATTTCCATATCGTCGGGACCGATCTCGAAATTGTGGCGACGCGTCTGCGGCAACGAACAGGGCTCCAGCGCGACACCCATCGTGAACGTACGGTTATTGGCTTTTCGCGTTGCTGCCTCGCAAGCATTCAGCGACAGGCCACGATCGCAGGCCGCACCGGCAATCTTGAAGATGAAGAAATTGCCGGCAACACCGCGGCGTCCATCCCGATCCTCCAAAGGCGATGAGGAGATATCGTCGGTCGTCACCACGGTGCGGACTTCGATATTGTCCTCTGCCGCCATTTCGGCAGCCATCTCGAAATTCATGACATCGCCGGCGTAATTGCCGTAGACGAAGAGCACGCCCTCCCCGCCCGACGCTGCCTTGGCGCATTGCAGGATCGGCCCCGGAGGTGGCGAGGAAAAGATATTCCCGACCGCGACAGCGTCAGCGAGCCCTTTGCCGACATAACCGAGGAAAGCCGGCTCATGGCCGGTGCCACCGCCGACGACCAGTCCGACCTTGCCGGCCCGCGGGCCCGCGCGGGCAACGAGAGCGCGGTTGGAGCCGTCGACCGGCCGGAGGTAATTCGCATGCGCTTTGACGACACCCTCGAGCATTTCCTCGACGACATCATCAGGATTGTTCAGGAACTTCTTGATATGGGTGCGAGCGCTGTTCGGTGGCGCCGACACCTCGCTTTCCACGCGCGGACGCTGGGAGAGCCTTTGGGCGATCTCGGTGACGCCATCGGCATTCAGGATGCCGCGACCGGTAGCTGCATCGGTGATCAGGACATTGACATAGCCGCCGCGAAGCGCGGCGAGGATCGCCGGCACCTTGTCGAAACCACCGGCAACAGCAATGCGCATGTTGATCTTCTTCAGGAGGTCGAGCGAAATGCCGACGGTTCGGTCGTCCAGCGGACCGGCGACGGGCCGTCCGTGTCCATCGATGAAGCGTCCGGCAACGACACCGGTCGCGTCCTTCGCCAGATAATCCTGCAGCGATACCGACTCAAAAAAGCCGCTGGTGTGGATGGTAGAATTCGGCCGCATGGAGGCGATGCCGAAAATCACCCTGTTTGCCCGCGAAAGCGCCTCAAACTGCTGATCGATCAAAGGTTCGCGCATCAGCATGTTACGCAATTCGGCGCTGGAAACGATGGCAGGCGCCGAAATGTTGATGAGCCGGCCATCGACCGCGTCGGCAAAGGCCGCGGCACAAAGTTCCGGCGTGTAGGCGAAGGTTGCACTCGTCCCACCTGTCGCCTGCACGATGGTCATATCCTGCAGTCCCGAAATGGTGGCCTGCTCGCCGACCGCCATGATGGTGCGGCCCCAGACGACCGCCATTGTATCCCCGGATTTCAACAGTTTCTGCAGTGCCTGCGCGCCGGCTGCGCCAAGCCGTTCGATCAGCGGCCGGGCATTGTCGTCGCTCGGCACGACAAGACAGTCATGCAGACCGAAATGCCGCTTCAGTTCCTGGGCGATGGTGAGCGAACTCAGGCGCGAGGGTTCGATGGAAATGTTGACGATGCCGCGGGCGCGTGCATCGGCGAGGTAGCTGTTCACCGTGGCGCGTGAAATGCCCATGGTTTCGGCGATATCGCCTTGGGTCATGCCATCTTCGTAGTAAAGCCAGCATGCCCACACATAGGGATCGTCGCCGTAGCGCAGCGGGATTGGTTCAGCCGCGATATCAGCCGTAGTGTTCTTTCGTGCCGATGATGTCTTAGCCGTCATCCTGCCTGGTTTCCCCTCGTCTGCAATCGACGGCGAAGATGAGCGCAAAAGCTGCAGTTTTCAACGTGCCTCCGCCCAATTGTTCCCGGCCGCCGAAGCGGCCGGGAAGGTGATGCAAGGGAGGATCACGGGCTCTCACCAAAGCCCGATTTGTCAAGCGGGCTGGAGCCTCGTTTCCACGCCATCAGCCAGCGACTTCAGAATCAACGCGCAGGATGTCGCGCCCGCGTCGAGCACGCCGAGCGAACGTTCACCAAGGCGGCTAGCCCGACCGATCTTGGCAACGAGATCGCGTGTACTGTCCCGTCCGGCCTCCGCAGCTGCGACGAGAGCCTGAAGCGCCTCGCCAAAGGACTTTCCGCTGCCAATCGCCGAATCGAACGCACTAATCGCCGGCACGAGCGTGTCGAGCAGCGTCTTGTCGCCGACCTTGGCCGAGCCGATCGCCTGGATGCCATCGAGGCCATTGTGGAGCATGGTGCTAAATGTCGCGGCGTCGATCGCATCAGACTTCTCGATCGTTTCGGCAAACTGCGTGAACATGACGCCATAGAGCGGTCCCATGGAGCCGCCGATCTCCGTCATCAGCACGGTGCCGAGCGTGTCGAGCGCCTCCGCCAGGGACATATCTGCCCCCTTGACGCGCTCGGCAGCCATGCCGAAACCCTTGGCCATGTTGACGCCATGATCGCCGTCGCCGATCTTGCCGTCAATTTCGCTCAGATAGGCGCGATTTTCGATGATCCGATCGGCAAGCGAGAGAATGATATCGCCTGATTTGGCATTCCGAAATTGCTGCATTCGCCTGCCTCCCCTCAGAGCATCGCAGGGCACTGAACATCGACATTCAGCAGCCGCTTAAGCTCGTCGTCCAGTGCCATGACGGTCAGTGTTGCGCCGACCATTTCCAGCGATGTGAAATAGTTGCCGATATAGACCTTGTAGATCTTCAGTCCGCGTCCGGTGATCTCGGATTCAATCGTATCGTGGAGAATATAGAGCTCGTTGAGCGGCGTTGCGCCAAGCCCGGACACGATAACTGCGACTTCGGCTCCAGCAGGAAGCTGGTGATCGTCGAGAACGATCTTCGCCATCTCCTCGGCAACCTCCTTGGCGGACTTCAGCGGCTCGACGCGCACGCCGGGTTCGCCATGATGGCCGATGCCGACTTCCATCGTGCCAGGCTCGATGGTGAAGTTCGGATGGCCGACGGAGGGCAGCGTGCAGGGGCCGAGGCCGACGCCGATCGAACGGCAATTGTCGATCGCTTTCTGAGCGGTCGCACGAACCTCTTCAAGGCTCGCGCCCTCGGCAGCCTTTGCCGCGCCGCACTTCCACATGAATATCTCGCCGGCGACGCCACGGCGCTTTTCGCGCTCCTCGGGGCCTGCTGAACATACATCGTCATTGGCAACGACGGTGACGATCTCGATGCCTTCCTTGGCCGCCAGCTTGATTGCCATCTTCACGTTCATGTTGTCGCCGGCATAGTTGCCATAGAGGCAGACGACGCCATTGCCGCCATTGGCTTCGCGCGCGGCATCGAGGAAGCTCTTTGCGGTTGGCGAAGAGAAAAGTTCGCCGACGGCCACGGCATCCAGCATGTTGCGGCCGGTATAACCGATGAAGGCCGGCTCATGGCCCGAACCACCACCAGTGATGACGCCCACCTTGCCGGCGACCGGTGTTTGACGGGCGGCAATGACACGGGGATTTTGTGCCGATAGCCTGACGATGTCGGCATGGGCCTTGACGAAGCCCTTGACGGTATCCTCGACGACCTCGTCCGGATTGTTGATAAATCTCTGCATTATAACTCCTATCTACCGTGCGTCAGATAATGGTGTAGCCGCCGTCGACCAGAAGGTCCGCGCCATTGATCATATCGGCACCGTTGGAAGCCAGGAACACCGCCGCCGCCGCAATCTCCTCTGGAAATGCAAAACGGCCGGATGGAATGCGCTGTTTCAGCGCCTCACCGCGTGGGCCGTCCCATGCCTTCCTGCCGAGATCGGTCAGGACGACGGTCGGAGAAATCGTGTTGACGTTGATGCCGTGCTTTCCCCATTCGGCAGCCAGCGTCTTGGAAAGACCGATGACGCCGAACTTCGACGCACAATAGGCAACATGCTGGTCGATGGCGACCGTGCCTGCCTGTGAGGCCATGTTGATGATCTTGCCGCCCCTGCCTGCCTTGATCATGGCGCGGCCGGCGGCCTGGGACACCAGGAAGGTGCCTTTGAGATTGATCGCGATGGTCTTGTCCCACGCATCGAGGCTGAGTTCCTCTGCCGGCGCGAGCATGACGACACCGGCGCTGTTGACGGCAATATCAATGTGACCGAATGCGGCCACCACGTCGGAAACCACCTTTTCGACCGATTGCGGGTCCGATACGTCGCAGACGAATGATTTCGCGCCGTTGCCGAGTTCGTCGGCCTTGGCCTTCGCGACCGATCCATTGATGTCCACCACGCCGACGATCGCGCCTTTGGCGGCCATGGCGGATGCGATGGCGCTGCCGATGCCGGAGGCCCCACCCGTGATCAGAGCGACCTTACCGCTCAAGGAAAAGTTCAAATCAACCTGTTTTGAATCAGTCATGGCTTTCTTCTCAACCTGTCGGGATATGGGGCGGAATCTTCATCCCGCCCCAGGGAGGATCACTTGCGAGTGGAAAGCAGTTTATCGACGTTTTCAGCCGTCACCGGGGTCCACGGGACATTATAGGTCTTATCCTTGCCGTCGTTCCACGGCATATCCTTGTAGGTGGTCCAGATATCGGATTCCGGCTTATAGTTACCCTTCTTGGCATTGAAGATCGCAAGATCCAGAGCGCCCTGCGCCTGGGCACGGGCATCCTGAAGGATCGAGGTCATCTCACCGGCCTTGGCAGCCCGCAGCGCATCGGTGACGCCGTCGATACCGGCGATGGCGAAGCTCTTGACGTCGAGCCCGGCAGCCTTGATCGCCTCGATGGCGCCGAGCGCCATTTCATCGTTCTGGCCGATAATGCCGTTGATCTGGTTCGGGTGCGACGTCAGCCAGTTCTCCATCAGCGTCTGGGCTTCGGCGCGCGACCAGTTTGCAGTCTGGTCTTCGAGAACCTTGACGTTAGGGCACTCGGCCAACGCCTTCTTGTTACCCTGCAACCGTTGGATCTGCGCCGACTGGCCGACCGGGCCCTCGATGATCACGACATTGCCCTTGCAGCCGATCTTGTCCAGCACACTCTTGGCTTCGAGATAACCGGAAACCGTGTCATCGGAACCGACATAGGAGGTCAGTTGATCGGAATTGACGCGGGTGTTGGAGCCGATGACCGGTATGCCGGCGTCGACGGCGGACTGAACGGCAGATGCCCCTGCATCAACGTCGATCGGAGCGAAGATGATGGCGTTGTACTTCTGCGTGATCATCGTCTTGAACTGGTCCTGCTGAACCAGCGCGTCATAGCGGCCATCGAAGACCGTCAGTTCGACCTCGCCGCTCTTGACGGCGGGGTGGTCCTGCAGGGCCGCAGTCCAGATCTGCATGAATTCCGCATTCAAGCCGTAGGGTGCTGCGCCGATCTTGATCTTTTCCTGGGCTGCGGCCGACGTCGCCAACAGCGCCGTTGCCGAAGCAAGTACAATCAGAAGCTTTTTCATTTTCATTATCCTCCACCTTGGGTTTAGGCTGCCGGCATGGCTTGCCTGTCGAACGGGGCGACCGAAGCGCCTGCCCCGAATTTCTTTTGTTGAGTTCAGGCTCCGAAATTTCGTTTCTGGTCGAGCATCACGGCGCCGACGATCAGGGCGCCTTTCAAGACCTGCTGGTAGTAGGACTGGATACCCATCAGATCGAGACCGTTGTTCATCACGCCGATGATGAGCGCGCCGATCAGTGTCCCCGTCACCCGGCCGACACCACCGGAAAGGCTCGTCCCCCCGATGACGACTGCCGCGATCGCATCCAGTTCATACGCGACACCAGCCTGCGGCAGGCCCGAACCGGTGCGGGCGCTGAGCAGGATGCCCGCAAGCCCTGCCAGGCCGCCGGAGATGACATAGACGGTGAAGCGGATACGGTCGGTGTTGATGCCCGAAGTCTTGGCCGCATGCGGGTTGCCGCCGACGGCATAGATGTAGCGGCCGAACCGCGTACGGTTGAGCACCCACCAGGAAGCCACAAAGACGGCCGCAAGCACGATGACGGGAGCGGGAAGACCGAATACATCACCGGTGCCGATCCAGCGAAAGGCGGGTGTCAGCGCCGGAACCGGGCGACCGCCACCGTAGATCAACGTCATGCCACGGGCAGCCGAGAGCATGCCGAGTGTGGCGACGAAGGCGGGCACCGAGAAGCGCGAGACGATCGCGCCTGAGATCGAGCCGCAGACAACACCGACCAGGACGCCGACCAAGAGGCCGATAGCGACCGGATAGGGCGAACCGATGACGCCGGCCGTTTCCGAAGTGGTGGCAAAACTGGCGCTGACGATGCCGGCGAGCGCCACGACAGAGCCGACAGACAGGTCGATGCCGCGCGTCAGGATCACGAAGGTCATGCCGATCGCCAGCACGCCGTTGATGGACGTCTGCAGCAGCACGTTGGAAATGTTGCCGCCGGTCAGGAAGAACTCATTCGAGAACGACAGGATAACGACCAGAAGCAGGAAGGCGAGGAAGATGCCGTATTCCTGCACGATCAAACGCCGCTGCTCGGTCTTGAACCAGCTGCCCGCACTCTTGTTCTCACTCACTGACACTGCCTGCTCCTCTGCTGCCGGACGAACGCCCTGACCCTGGTCAGGTTGATAAGTGGACGAGTGATTGGGCATTCGTCTCCTCCCGGCTGTATATTCCGGCGCTCTTGCCGGCGCGCATCACCATGATGCGGTCCGACATGCCGAGAACTTCGTCTATTTCCGATGAGATCATCACCACCGTGCCGCCGCCTTCGGCGAAGTCGCAGATGATGCGGTAGATTTCGCGCTTGGCGCCGACATCGACGCCGCGTGTTGGCTCATCCAGCAGCAGGACCTTAGGGTTGCGCAGGAACCATTTGCCGAGAACGACCTTCTGCTGGTTGCCGCCGGAAAGGCCTGATACCGGCATGGTGTCGCGCGCTGCCTTGATCTGAAACTGCTCGCGCATCCGCCTGCTGGCATCCACTTCCTTCGCATGGTCCATCGCAAAGGCGGGGCTCAACTCCGGCAAGCTTGCCATGCAGATATTGGCGCGAACGGAATCGGAAAGATTGAGCCCCGTCTGCTTTCGATCCTCGGTTACCAGCGCCAGTCCATGAGCCATCGCGTCCGAGGGCTTCGCGACCGAGATCGGCGCACCGTCCACTGCAATGTGTCCCTTCGATGGTTTATCGAGGCCAAAGAGGCAGTTGAAGATTTCCGTACGGCCGGAGCCCATAAGCCCGTATATGCCGAAGATCTCGCCCTTATGGGCGGAAAAGGAAATGTCCTCGATCTTGTTCGGGCAGGAGAGCGCACTGACCTCCAGACCGATCTGAGGTGTCGGCGTATTGGTCTTGACGTATTCTTCCGACAATTCCCGTCCGACGATCATGCGGATCAGGCTCGGCCGGTCGATCTCCGACAAGGCGCCGGCACCGACGAAGGAACCGTCGCGGAAGACCGTGTAGGAATCAGCGATCTGGAAGATTTCCGACAGGCGGTGCGAGACGTAGACGATACCGCGCCCCTGGGCCTGCAGGCGGCGGATCGCCGCAAAGAGCTGCTGGGCCTCACGCTCGCCGATCGCCGATGTCGGCTCGTCCATGAAGATGACTTCGGCATCGTGGCTCAGCGCCTTGGCGATCTCCACAAGCTGCATCTGCGCGACCGAGAGGTTCATCATGTACTGGTTTGCGCGGATATCGAATTCCAGTTCATCGAGCAGCTTTTGCGCCGCACGGTTCATGGTGCGGAAATCGATGCCGCCGAAACGGGCTGACGGCTCGCGGCCGAGATAGATGTTCTCGGCGACCGTCATATGCGGAACCGGGCTCAGCTCCTGCTCAATGATGGCAATACCGGATGCGAGCGCATCAGCAGGACTGGAGAAATCCACCTCCCGGCCCCGCCGGCGGATCGAGCCGGCATCGCGCTTGTGAATGCCCATCAGAATTTTCAGGAAGGTCGATTTGCCAGCGCCATTGCCGCCGCAAAGCGCATGGACTGAGCCGGCGCGAAGTTGAAAGCGGCCGTCGCGCAAGGCTGCGACACCACCAAAGGACTTCTTGAGCCCTTCCACTTCCAGCAGAAATTCCACGTCCGTCTCCTCCACGCATGCGTCTGGCGAGCACATTCCAGCGCGCCATTCGACATCCGGAAACCTCCGCCCGAATATCAATTCTGACAATATTCGATTGCTATTCGACAAATGTCAAGTGATACACAATCACGTAAATGTCAGGGTATCCGAGAGCCAGGAACGGCGCCAAAAAATCCAGCGATTTCAGGGCGAAGAGCGACAGCGCGGCGGAAATGAGGGCCTGCGGAACATCATGCCGACGTAGCGCAAAGAGATTATCGACGGCGAGCATGATCGCGTCCCGCTCTTCTGAGGAGCGGGCACCGGCGTGTCGATTTCTGCCAACAAGCATCCGGGCGGCGCTGATCCACGACACCTATTCTGCCGAGCGCGCCGCCAAGTCATCACCACCGTGGGTACACGCGTGGTCAGCCCCGAACCCGCCAAAGCGATCGTCGATAACTATCTCGCCCCAGCTTCGGCCCGAATGGTCTATCGGTCGAAAACGTCAGGGCAATCGACAGCCTGAACCGGGCAAAACACTGAATTTCGTCACAAGACCTTCTGCCGCCCGTAAAGCAGCAACATGCCGATGATGACCGCGCCATAGATGAGCTGACGGCCGGCCTCCTCGATCTGCATGACCGAAAGGATCGACTGAAGAAGGGTGATCAGGATGACACCGGCGACGGTTCCGAGATAGGAACCCTTGCCGCCGAGTACATGCGTGCCGCCAAGCACCACGGCGGCAATCGACGGCAAGAGATAAGCGTCACCCATGGATTGAGACGCCTTCGAGGCGTAACCGGCGAGAAGCACGCCGCCGAGAGCGCTAAGCCCGCCTGACATGATGAAGGCCAGCAGGGTGACCCTACGGGTATTGATGCCGGACATGTACGCGGCGCGCTCGCGATTGCCGATCGCATAGAGCGCCCGGCCGAAAGTCGTTCGCCTCAGCAGGAAGACGGCGAGCAGGCCGACGGCCAACCACACCAGGACGCCATTCGGAAGCCCGGGTACGGCATAACCAGTAGCCAGAAAGCGCATTGATGCTGAGGCCGAGTCCTGCGGTGAGAAGCCACCTGTATAAACGACCATCAACCCTTGAGCGACGGCATTGGTCGCAAGCGTGATGATCATCGAGGGAATGCGCAGATAGGCGACTGCGATGCCATTGACGAGACCGATCGCGGCACCGCAGAGAATACCGAAGGGGATTGCGAGGACCGCACCCGTCGTTCCGTAAGCAGTGGCGGCGCAGGCCATCATTGCCCCTGTCGTCACCACCCAGGGAACAGACAGGTCGATTTGTCCAAGTAGGATGACCGCCATCATGCCGGTTGCGATGACGCCGAGGAAGGAAGCCACCTTCAACTGCTGCACCAGGTAATCCGGCGACAGGAAGTTGGAGGAGTAGAGCGAACCGCCGAGAAGCAGGAGGATGATGCAGCCGAAAGCGATCGCCACAGCCGGATCGACGCCGCGCAGCCGGGCGGGCACAGGAATTTGCCGCATGGTGGAAGCATCCTCGCTCATTGGAACCACTCCAGACGATTGCGAACACGCGACAGGCCGATGCAGCCGATGCTGACCGCCAGCATCAGCACCACGCCCTGGAAGAGCGGCTGCCAGAGCGGATCGAGATCGAAGACGAACAACAGGTCGCCGATGGTGCGGAAGGCCAGCGCACCGAAAACGGCGCCGACAGCGCTTCCCTTACCACCCGCAAGCGAAACACCGCCGAGCACCACTGCTGCAATCGAATAGAGCGTATAAGCGTTGCCGCTCGCAAGGGCCGCCTCGCCCGTATAGGAAAAGAAGGTCAGATAAAGCCCGCCAATCGCTGACAGCAGACCAGCCAGTGCATAGGCAGCAAGCTTTGCCCGCTTCACCGGCATGGCGGACATATAGGCGGCATTTTCTGCCGAGCCGACCGCATAGGCAGTGCGGCCGAGCACCGAACGGCTGAAAGGCACCCAGATCACCAGGACGACAAGCGCGAGCACGACAAGGCTTGCCGGGATGACGCCGAAAAGTTTCGAAGTAAAAACATCGGCGAGATCTTCATTGACCGAGCCGCCGGGTGTGGGCCGCAACAGCAGCGCAAGTCCGTAAAAGACCGCGCTGGTCGCGATCGTGGTGACGATCGGCTGTAACCGCCCGAAGATGATGATGAGCCCATTGAGCAAGCCGCAGGCGAGACCGGTCAAAAGTACGACCACGACACCCAACCCCGTCTGCAGCGGCGTGCCGACGACAAGCCACGAGGCGAGGCAGTTGCACAGGATCAGGATCATGCCGACCGAAAGGTCGATCCCCGCCGTTATGACCACGAAACACTGCGCCATGGCCACGAAGGCGAGCAATGTCGCCTTGTTGGAGGCCGTCTGCACCACATTGGGCGTGAAGCCGGCGGGATGGTTCGAGACATAGATGATGAACATCAGGATGAAGAGGAGCGCTGCAAAGAGCGTGCCCTTCTGCTGAACGTACCGGTAGCGCCATTCACCAGTCGCCTGCCTGCTCATTGGGCCATCCTTTGCTGCGCCTCGGCGGCGCCGATGTTGAGGGCGGCACTCACCAGCTCGCGCTCGTTGATCTCGTCTCCCTCGAGAATGCGGACGATGCTGCCATCATACATGACGAGCACGCGGTCGCAGCAACCGACCAACTCATCATAGTCGGTCGAATAGAAGATGATGGCCGCCCCCGCATCGGCAAGCTTACGCAGCAGGGCATAAATTTCCTGCTTGGTGCCGACATCGATGCCGCGTGTCGGATCGTTGAGCAGAATGATGCGCGGCCGGTTCATCAGCCATTTGGCGATCACGACTTTCTGTTGATTGCCGCCGGACAGCGAGGCGACGGGCATGTCGATCGTCGCCGCCTTGATCGCCAGCAGCTTCAGAAGTTCGTCGATCTCCCTGATCTCGGCTGCGCGGTCGATCACGCCATTGCGCGAAACACGATCAAGGGCTGCGATCGACAGGTTTTCGCGCACCGTCATCGGCAGCATCAACCCCTCCGTCTTGCGGTCCTCCGGGATCAGCGCCATGGAGATCTCGCCCGATTTCGCAGCGCCCGGGCTCTTCAGCCTTACCGGTCTTCCATCGACTGTCACCTCACCTTTGAGGTCCCGCAGCACGCCGAACAGCGCCAACAGCAATTCGCGCTGCCCCTGCCCGTCCAGGCCGCCGAAACCGATAATCTCGCCAGGGCGCACGTCGAAATTGATCCCGGAGAGTCGGCCTCCCCAGGAGAGGTCGCGGCAGGACAGAACCGGCGCGTCCGCCCTCGATTGCAGTGGCTTGGGCGGAAAGACGTTGGAATATTCGCGTCCGATCATCAGCTCCACCACCTGCTGGTCGGTCTTGGTGCCGGCGGGATAGGATTCGATACTGCGGCCGTTTCTAAAGACCGTGCAGTCATCGGCCAGTTGCGCAATCTCATGCATGCGATGGGAAATATAGATCAGCGCCATGCCCTCGGCCCTGAGCTGCTTCAGCACGGCAAAAACCTTCTCGACATCCGACTGGGTCAGCGCCGAGGTCGCCTCGTCGAGGATCATCAGACGCGGCTTGCGGGCAAGTGCCTTGGCGATCTCTACCATCTGCCGGCGAGAAAGCGGCAAATCCTTCACCAGGGAAGATGGATGGATATCGGCAGCGCCGGCGCGGGCAAGTGCTTCCTCGGCAATCTGGCGCTGCCTCTTACGGTCGATCATGCCGAAACGCAGCGGCGGATTGCTGATGACGATGTTGTCGGCCACCGAAAGATCGGGAATGAGCGACAATTCCTGGAAAACACAGACGATACCGGCGGCAATGGCGGCGGCCGGCGAGGCAAAGGAAACCTCATTGCCCTCCAGCAGCATGCGCCCTTCATCCGGCGCCACCACACCGGCCATGATCTTGATAAGGGTCGATTTTCCGGCCCCGTTTTCGCCGAGAACGGCGTGGATCGCCCCTGGTCGAACGGCGATATTAGCTTCCTTCAGCGCAATCGCGCCGCCATAGCGCTTCGATATGCCTTCCAGGCGCAGAAGCGGTTCGGAAAGGGTCATGCATCCAGCCTCCATTCGGTCGTGTCGAGATCGAGGCTACGGGCGCGGGCGCCCGCAGCTAGGTCCGGATGGTGGTGCTTACTGGTTTTCCTTGGTCTGCCCCATGATTTCCTGTGCGGAGAAATTGATGCCGCAGGTCGGGAAGGAGTTGCCGACGAAGAAGTTGTCGGACTGGGTGGGGTAATAATCCTCCCCTTCCTTGAAATCGGGATCGGAAACGAGGGCCGTCGGTAGCTTGACGGCCTGCGGAACGACCTCGCCTTCGAGAGCTGCGATGGCCGTCTTGATGGCAACAGCAACCTGTGCTGGGCCGGTGCCTGCCGACGAGCATTTCAGGCCATCCCCGGCATGGGCCGCGCAGAATTTACGGAAGCCATTTTCCGTCTCACCGCCGAAGGGCACGAAGGGATGCTTCGCATCGATCATCGCCTGCACGACACCAGTGTCACCGCCCTGCGCGGTGATGCCATCGAACGGGCCATTGGTGGCGATCGCATCGGCCGTTGCCTTCTGCGCTACGCCATCATCCCACTTGCCGACAACTTCAGTGACGGTGAACTTCTTGCCGGAAGCGTCCAGCGTTTCATGAATGCCGCTATGGCGATCCGTATCGACGGAGGTACCGGCTACGCCGCGCACTTCCAGGATCTTGCCGCCCTGCGGCAGGTGCTTCACCAGCCAGTCGGCCCAGATGACACCAAGGCCTTTCTGGTCGACGTTGACGTTGATCGCATCCTTGGTGTCGAGGATATTGTCGAAGGCGACAAGAACGACGCCAGCTTCCTTGGCGCGCTTGATGACCGGACCAAAAGCTGTCGGGTTCTGGGCGTTGACAACGACGGCATCATAGCCGGCGTCGATGAAGTTGTTGATCGCCGAAATCTGGGCCGGAACATCCTCGCCGGTCGACACGACCTTGAATTCTTTCAGCTTGGCGGCGACATCCGGCTGAGCGGCATAGGCCTTTGCCGTCTGCACCATCTGGATGCGCCAGGTATTGGCGATATAGCCGTTGGCAAGCGCGATGCGGTAAGGACCATCCTTCTTCGGATATTGCAGGAATTGGGTTTCGGCCGACCACGGAACCATGCAGTTCGGATCGGCGGCCGGGCCGGACACGACCTTTGGCGCCGCCATGGCCGTGCTGCAGAGCAGAGCAAACGCCGACGCGGAAAACGCGGCGATACGGACCATCTTCGCTTTCTTCACCTTAAGCATTGAATGTCTCCTCCTCAGGCGGACCAGACCGCCCCTCCACAAAATCTTATTGGCATGCTGATCCCGGAAGGCTCCATCCCATCCTTTTCCGGTGCAATTTGAGCCTAACATAGTTGACAGCGCTGTCAAATCGGATTTGCTAGCGCTGTCAACTGTAATTATCGATAGGAAATATTTCGCAATTGCGAGATACATTACAGATCGGCATGAGTTTGCTGTATAAATCGAGATGACAATGCGAAGAATAACCTTGGATGACGTGGCAACTCTGGCCGGCGTCAGCCCGATCACAGTTTCACGCGTACTTCGCAAGCCCGATGCGGTCTCGGAGGCGCTGCGGCTGCGTGTCAATGCCGCCGTCCAGGAACTCGGCTATGTGCCGAATATTGCGGCCAGCCGGCTTGCCTCGTCGCGCACGCATGCAATCGGCGTCATTGTACCGACCCTCTATAACGTGATCTTTGCGGAGTATCTCTTCGCTCTACACGACGTGCTTGTCGGGGCGGGCTTTCAGGTCATCGTCGTCAATAGCCGGTATTCAGAACAGGAAGAGGAAAATGCCATCAAGGTACTGCTCGGCCAACGGGTCGAAGCGATCATCATCGCCGGCATTCATCATACGCCGCTTGCCCATCAGCTTCTGATGCGGGCGCATTTGCCCGTTGTCGAGACATTCGAGTTATCGCCCGATCCGATCGACCTCAATATTGGTATGCTGCAAGATCGCGCCGGGCAGGCAGCAACGCAGCATCTCATCGACCGCGGCTTCAAGCGTATCGCCTTTCTGGCGGGCAATCTCGACCATCGTTCCCAGTCCCGCTTCGACGGCTATCGCCTAGCGATGCAGGAAGCGGGCTTGGAGAACCTTGAGATCGTCACCCAGCGGCCGCGGCACAGCTCGGTTGCACTCGGCTCCGATCTCCTGGCCTTCATGCATGAACGTGGCGACCGCCCGGAAGCGATATTCTGCACCGACGACAACGTGGCGCTCGGCGCCATGCAGGAGTGCCGCAAGCGCGGCATCCGCGTGCCTGACGATATCGCCATCATCGGTTTTCATGATCTGGAATTTTCTGCCTGTGCGTCACCATCCCTCTCATCGATCGTGACGAGGCGTTTCGAGACGGGCAAACTTGCCGCCGAAAAGGTGCTGACGGCTCTCAATTCGACGAGCCACCAGCCGCCGAGCCAGATCGATCTTGGTTTCGAGGTCATCGCCCGCGAAAGTACGGGCGTGACCATCAGGCAGCAGCTTGGGCCTCGCTCTTAGCGATCGTGACCGGAACACCCTTGTAGCTCGGCGTGCCCGACTTGCGATCGTAGTGATCGAGCGCGATCACCGCATTCATTTCCGGATAATAGCCGGCCACCGAACCGACGGGGATATTATACTCGACAGCCGTGAAACCAATGACGGTTTTCCCGCCGCCGTTTCCGGTGGCTGAACGGATATCGATCCGGTCTCCGTCACGCAGGCCCCGTTCAGCAAGATCCAGACTGCTCATGAAGATGACATCACGGCGGCCGAAAATACCGCGATATCGATCGTCAAGGCCATAGACGGTCGTGTTGTATTGGTCGTGGCTGCGCAGCGTCGTCAGCACCAGTGTCGTCGGGTCCTTCAGGCGGGGATCTTCGTCGAGACCGGGGGCGATAAGGAAATTCGCCTTTCCGCTCGCCGTCTTCCAGACGCGATAGGCGGCCGGAACATCGAGCCGGAAGCCGCCGCGGACCCGGACGCGACTGTTGAACTCGTGAAAATCCGGAAAGACCACTTCGATCTTTTCTCGGATTCGATCGTAATTGGCGATCAGCCCGTTCCAGTCAATGCCATATTTTGTACCGAGTGTGGCCATCGCAATGCCGGCGATTATGGCGGGCTCGGATTTCAGAAACTCGCTCGGCGGCTTGAGGAAGCCGCGCGAGGCATGCACCATCGACATGGAATCTTCCACCGTTACGGACTGCGGGCCTGATGCCTGCGTGTCGAGGTCGGTCCGCCCGAGGCACGGAAGGATGATCGAGGTCTTTGCCGTCAGGAGATGCGAGCGGTTGAGCTTGGTGGCGATATGGACGGCAAGATCGAGCTTGCGCATCGCCTCGAAGGTGACGTCAGGATCGGACATGGCGACAGCCAGATTGCCGCCGAGGCAAATCAGCGCCCTGGACTTGCCGGTCGCAATTGCCTCGATGGACTCGACCGCATTATGGCCCTTCTCTGCAGAAGGCCGAAAACCGAAGGCGCGTTCCATGCCGTCGAGCAGCGCCTTGTTCGGGATTTCCGTAATGCCGACAGTCCTGTCCCCCTGTACATTGGAGTGGCCACGCAACGGGCAGAGCCCCGCGCCCTGGCGGCCGATATTGCCACGCAGCATTAGGAAATTGGCAAGCTGCTGGACATTCGCCGTTCCGTTGGCGTGTTGTGTGACCCCCATGCCGTAGCAGAGAATGACATTGCGGGCATTGAGATAAACATCGACGGCGCTGTTCAGCGCCTCCATGGTAAGGCCGCTAACGCTGAGGATATCGGCCCAGCTGGCATTGGCGAGATCCACCTTCAGGGAATCGATGCCGACGGTGTGTTCGGTAATGAAGGCCCGGTCGAGAACGCCCTCACCGCCGGCTGCGAGATCGGCCTCGTCGCGCTCGAAGATCAGCTTCATCAGCCCCTTGAGGGCAGCGAGGTCGCCGCCTGTGCGAAGCTGATGATAGGCCGATGCAATGCGTGTCGAGGACAGGGTCACCATTTCCACCGGGTTTTGCGGCGCCGCGAAACGTTCGAGCGCCCGCTCCTTCAGCGGGTTGAAGACAATGATGGGAACACCGCGACGGGACGCCTCATGCAAGGTCGTCATCATGCGGGGATGGTTGGTTCCGGGATTGTGGCCGAAGCTGAAAATGGCGTCGGCATGATCGAAATCCTCAAGCGTCACCGTACCCTTGCCAACCCCGAGCGACAGCGGCAGGCCGACGCTCGTCGCCTCATGGCACATGTTCGAGCAATCGGGGAAATTGTTCGTACCATAGGCCCGCACGAATAGCTGATAGAGGAACGCCGCCTCGTTGGACGCGCGCCCGGACGTGTAGAATTCAGCCTCGTTGGGGCTTGCTAGCTTGTTGAGTTCTGCGCCGATCAAGCCGAAGGCATCATCCCAATCGATCGCCTCATATTTATCCGTGGCGCTATTGTATTTCAAAGGATGCGTCAGCCGACCCTGGTCTTCGAGCTTGTGATCGATCCATTCCCAAAGCTCAGAGACCGTGTGTTCGGCAAAGAATTCCGGCGCGACACGGCGGGCTGTCGATTCCCAGGTGATGGCCTTTGCGCCGTTTTCACAGAATTCGAAGGAAGAGGTGTGCTTCGGATCGGGCCAGGCGCAGCCGGGACAGTCGAAGCCTTCGGGCTGGTTTGCCTTGAGCAGGGTCGTACTTCCCTGCGCGACGATCTGCTGATGCTTCAGCGTTTTCGCCACCGCTTTCAGTGCATCCCATCCGCCTGCGGGGTGACTGTATGCCTCAACGCCTTCCGGACGCTTGTCGCTCATCTTCGCTCTCCGTCTTCAAGATAGCCCGACGATAACAGCGAGTGTCCGGGCGGTGCATTATACTGAGGCATAGGTAGCGCAGCCGCCGACAAAGGCATGGATGTCGTAATCTTTTTCGAAATTCCCAACGCAGAAAAGAACTGCACATATACCAAGCAAATAGATCATTATTTAAGCATTTTCACCGAATGCCTAATAAATTGCCTTTTTAGCTTGTCCGCCTTGCTGCATTGCGTCATAAATGATGCATGAGCCGGCTCGATCTGACCATCCTTGTGATCGATGAAAACACCATTCGCGCCTCCATCATCGAAGAGGGGCTGCGAGAGGCGGGGCATGCGCGCGTGACGGTCATCCATGAAGTCCAAGGCGTGGCGCGTATCATCGATACGCTGCGGCCGGACGTCATCATCATCGATATCGAGAACCCCAATCGCGACATGATGGAGCATCTGTTCCAGTTGACCCGTACCGTCGGCAGGCCGATTGCCATGTTCGTCGACCGCTCGGACACCGCCTCTATAGAGGCCGCGGTTGATGCCGGCGTGTCGGCTTACATCGTCGACGGGTTGAAGAAGGAGCGCGTCAAACCCATTCTTGATATGGCGGTCAGCCGCTTCAATGCCTTCAGCCGGCTGCAGCGCGAACTTGCCGATGCCAAGTCGGCTCTTGAGGAACGCAAGGTCGTCGAACGCGCCAAGGGCATATTGATGAAGATGCGCGGCCTTTCGGAGGAGGAAGCGTTTGCATTGCTTCGTCAGACGGCAATGAACGAGAAGAAGAAAATGTCCGACATCGCCCAGAGCGTCGTGACCGCGGCAGGACTTTTAATGTGATGGCCGGTCCGGTTGCGACTGTCCGGAGGAAGCCGGAGTGAATATGATGACGAAAAGCCTTGATCCCGATGCCGGCCTGCCCGCGCCTGCTCGCGCCAACGGCGAAGGCTCCAGAACGCTGAGGGCCGGCTTCATTCCGCTCGTCGATGCCTCCGTGCTCATCGCCGCAGCGGAATTCGGCTTTGCTGAGCGGGAAGGCCTGACGCTCGATCTCGTCAAGGACGTCTCCTGGGCGAACGTTCGCGACCGCCTCGCTTTCCGGCAGTTCGATATCGCCCACATGCTCTCGCCGATGCCCGTTGCCTCCATGCTCGGCCTCGGCTCCAATCCATCGCCGACGATTACGCCCTTCTCTCTCGGGCGCGGCGGCAATGCGATCACGCTCTCGACCCGCCTGTTCGACAGGATGCGGGACGCCGCTCATCTATCGGAAAGCGCCAGCGCGCTGGAAAACGCCAAGGCACTGGCAAAGGTACTGGCGGAGATGAAGGCAAGCGGCAAGCCACTGCCGACCTTCGGCGTCACCTATCCCTTTTCCTCGCATAATTACGAATTCCGCTACTGGCTCGCCGCCGGCGGCATCGACCCGGACAAGGACGTAAAACTCGTCGTCGTGCCGCCGCCGCTGACCTCGGATGCGCTGGCCGCCGGGGCGATTGACGGATTTTGCGTCGGCGCACCCTGGAACATGGTGGCGTCAGAGCGCGGTGTCGGGCGTATCGTCGCTACCAAACAGGATATCTGGCCATCAGCACCGGAAAAGGTGGTCGGCATGCGCCCGGAATGGGCGGACAGCCATCCGGAAACGGTCTCACGGCTGATTGTCGCTCTCGACGCAGCGGCACGCTGGTGCGACCGGCCGGAAAACCACGATGCGCTTGCCGAGGCCCTGGCGGATGCCCGCTACATAGCAGCACCGGTCCACATCATCCGTCATGTGCTGGCCGGCGAGTTCAGCCTCGATGCAAAGGGGAACCGGCGCATCATCGACAATTACTTCATGTTCCATTCTGGCTTTGCCAATTATCCGCGCACGAGCCAGGCGCTCTGGATCTACAGCCAGATGATCCGCTGGGGCCAGGCCGAACTCGGACTCAACCCCGCACGCGCAGCCGCTTCCGCCTATCGCCCGGACCTTTATCGCACAGCCCTGGGCGAGGGCAGCGCACCTATCGATGCTGACGTGCGCATCGAAGGCGCCGACGAAACCGACCGCTTTATGGACGGCCATGTTTTCGATCCATCGAAACTGCCTGACTATATTGCGGGTTTTGCGGTGAAGAGCGCCCTGCCCTTCATTCCGCATCCTGATGAAACCTGAAAAGGTTGCTGCATTGCATAAATCGCTTGCAGCATTTTCGACCCGCAACTGAGCAATCGCACAAAAGTTTTGCAGAGCAATTTCGTGCTTCGAAAAGCGGCAGCAGGCACAACTCAAAGAAATTTCTTTTTATTTCAATAGCTTGCAGCAACAACAACAAATTGGCACGCCGCTTGCAAGACTAAAACCGCACCGGTCAACGGCGACCAGGTGCGGGATGAGCGCGTAATAAGCGCTTACAACAGACATCGACGTCGCAAGGTTTTTGCTGTCCGGGACTTCTCCCTTCCCGAGGACGCAATCTCCGAGCGGCGTTTTTTTATTTCGAAAATTCCGGCAGCCACCCAGAGGAGCCCGCGCATGACCAAGATTTTCACGACCGCGATCAGCCGTCGCAGCATGCTGAAGACCACCGCCGCCGCCGCCCTCGTGAGCGCCGTTCGGACGGCATTTCCTTCAGGCGCTTTCGCTGCTGCGGCCACACCTGAGGTGACCGGCGTCAAGCTTGGCTTCATCGCTCTGACGGATGCGGCGCCTCTCATCGTCGCCAAGGAAAAAGGTCTGTTCGAAAAGCACGGGCTTCCTGAAGTCGACGTGGCGAAGCAGGCCTCCTGGGGTGCAACGCGTGACAATCTGGTTCTCGGCGGCGCAGCCAATGGCATCGATGGCGCGCATATCCTCTCGCCGCTGCCCTATCTCATGCACACCGGCAAGGTGACCCAGAACAACCAACCGGTGCCGATGGCACTGCTGGCACGTCTGAACTACGACAGCCAGGGCATCTCGGTCGCCAAGGAATATGCCGATACCGGCGTCCAGCTCGACTCCTCCAAGCTGAAAGCCGCTTTCGAGAAGAAGAAGGCCGAGGGCAAGGAGGTTAAGGCCGCCATGACCTTCCCCGGCGGTACGCATGACCTGTGGATCCGCTACTGGCTCGCCGCCGGCGGCATCGATCCGGACAAGGATGTCTCGACCATCGTCGTGCCGCCGCCGCAAATGGTGGCAAACATGAAAGTCGGCAACATGGACGTCTTCTGTGTCGGCGAGCCCTGGAACGAGCAGCTTGTCAACCAGGGCATCGGCTTCACAGCGGCAACGACCGGTGAGCTCTGGAAAGGTCATCCGGAAAAAGCCCTCGGAATGCGCGCCGACTGGGTGGAAAAGAACCCGAATGCCGCCAAGGCCCTGCTGATGGCCATCATGGAAGCCCAGCAATGGTGCGACAGCATGGACAACAAGGAGGAGATGGCGACCATCCTCGGCAAGCGGCAATGGTTCAACGTGCCGCCGAAGGATGTGCTCGGCCGCCTGAAGGGCGACATCAACTACGGCAATGGCCGGGTCGCGCATGGCACTGATCTCTACATGAAATTCTGGGCCGGCGGCGTCTCCTACCCCTTCAAGAGCCACGACACCTGGTTCATGGCGGAGAACATCCGCTGGGGCAAACTCGCGCCGAATACGGATATCAAGGCGCTGGTCGACAAGGTCAACCGCGAGGACATCTGGCGCGAGGCTGCAAAGGACCTCGGCGTCGGCGCGGCCGACATTCCGGCCTCGACGTCGCGCGGCAAGGAGACCTTCTTCGACGGCAAGGTCTTCGATCCGGAGAACCCCTCTGCCTATCTCGACAGCCTCTCCATCAAGGCCGCTTCGTAACCCCCGCCTCCGGCGCGTGAGGCGCGCGCCGGCCTTTTATTCCATGAAGGAGCGAACGTATGTCAGCGCTTGCAAAGAATGAAACCATCAAGGCGGCTGTTGCGCCGAAGACGGCCAATGTCGTCCATCTCGCAAAGAAGCCTGCGCGCAAGATCGATCTGCGGCTCCTTTTGGTCGCTGCCGCCCGCAATATCGTGCCACCGCTGATCGTTCTCGCGATCATTCTCGGCCTCTGGCAGATCCTCTGTTCCTCGCCGAACGCCTCGCTGCCATCGCCGCACCAGGTCTGGCAGGAAAGCTATGATCTGATCGCCTATCCTTTCTTCAACTACGGATCTCAGGATATCGGTCTCGGCTGGCGCGTACTGGTTTCGCTGCAGCGGGTTGCCTATGGCTTCGGCCTTGCAGCCGTAGCCGGCATCGTCATCGGCGCCGTTATCGGCCAATCGGTCTGGGCGATGCGTGGCCTCGATCCGATCTTTCAGGTGCTGCGCACCGTGCCGCCGCTTGCTTGGCTGCCGCTGTCGCTCGCGGCCTTCCAGGACAGCAATCCTTCGGCGATCTTCGTGATCTTCATCACTTCGATCTGGCCGGTCATCATCAATACCGCCGTCGGCGTGCGCAATATCCCTCAGGATTATCGCAACGTCGCCGAAGTGTTGCGGCTCAACCAGTTCGAGTTCTTCTTCAAGATCATGCTGCCCTCGGCAGCCCCCTACATCTTCACCGGCCTGCGCATCGGCATCGGCCTTTCATGGCTGGCGATCGTCGCTGCCGAAATGCTGACCGGCGGCGTCGGCATCGGCTTCTTCATCTGGGATGCGTGGAACTCGTCCCGCCTGCCCGACATCATCGTGGCGCTTGCCTATATCGGCGTCGTCGGCTTCGCCCTCGACAAGCTCGTGTCCGCCGTCGGCAAACTCGTCACGCGCGGCGCCTAGGCCAATTGAGGGGATCGACCATGAATGCCTATCTGAAACTCGACCATATCGACAAACATTTCGATCGGGCGGGCGCCCGCACCGAGGTGTTGAAGGATATCAACCTCGTCATCGACAAGGGCGAATTCGTCTCGATCATCGGCCATTCCGGCTGCGGCAAGTCCACGCTGCTCAACCTGATCGCCGGCCTGACGCCTGTCTCGAAGGGAGCCGTGCTGCTCGAAAACCGCGAGGTCAATGAGCCTGGCCCCGAACGCGCCGTCGTCTTCCAGAACCATTCGCTGCTGCCCTGGCTGACAGTCTATGAAAACGTCAATCTCGCCGTCTCGAAGGTCTTCAGCAATAAGAAGAGCAAGGCGGAGCGCCACGACTGGGTCATGGCCAATCTCGACCTCGTGCAGATGGCTCATGCAAAAGACAGGCGCCCCTCCGAAATATCAGGCGGCATGAAGCAGCGCGTCGGCATTGCCCGGGCACTCTCGATGGAGCCGAAGATCCTTCTGCTCGACGAGCCCTTCGGCGCGCTCGACGCACTGACCCGTGCGCATCTGCAGGACGCCGTGATGGAAATTCACGCCCGGCTCGGCAATACGATGGTCATGATCACCCATGACGTCGACGAGGCCGTACTGCTTTCCGACCGCATCGTGATGATGACCAACGGCCCCGCCGCCCGCATCGGCGAAGTGCTGGACGTGCCGATCGCCCGGCCGCGCAACCGTATCGAACTCGCCTCCGACCGAACCTACCTCAAATGCCGCGAAGCCGTGCTGAAGTTCCTCTACGAACGTCACCGCTTCGTCGAAGCCGCGGAGTAAACCATGACCGAAAAACTCGTCATCATCGGTAACGGCATGGCGCCTGGGCGCATGCTGGAACACCTCTTCGAACAGGCGCCGGGCCGCTATCAGGTCACGATCTTCAACGCCGAGCCGCGCGTCAATTACGATCGCATCATGCTCTCGCCGGTCCTCTCGGGCGAAAAGACCTACGAGCAGATCGTCATCCATGGCGATGGCTGGTACATCGACCACGGCATCACCCTCTACAAGGGCCACAAGATCGTCTCGATCGACCGCGACAGGAAGACGGTTACGTCGGATCATGGTGTGACCGAGAGCTATGACAAGCTCGTCATCGCCACCGGCTCCGTGCCCTTCATCATTCCCGTTCCCGGCAAGGATCTGCCCGGCGTCATCACCTATCGCGACCTCGATGACGTGCAGGCCATGCTGCTCGCCGCCCAGTCGCGGCAGAAGGCGATCGTCATCGGCGGCGGTCTGCTCGGGCTCGAAGCGGCCGCCGGCCTCGCCCAGCGGGGCATGGATGTCACCGTATTGCACGTCATGCCGACGCTGATGGAGCGCCAGCTTGATCCCGCCGCCGGCTACCTCTTACAGAAGGCAGTTGAGGAACGCGGCATCAAGGTCATCTGCAAGGCCAACACCAAGCAGATCATCGGCAACGGCAAAGTGGAAGGCGTCGAGCTCGACAACGGCACGGTCATTCCGGCGACACTTGTCGTCATGGCGGTCGGCATTCGCCCGAACGTCAATCTCGCCAAGGAAGCCGGACTTGCGGTTAATCGCGGGATCGTCGTCGATGCCGGCATGCAGACCTCCGATGGCGACATCTACTCGCTCGGCGAATGCGCCGAAGTCGGCGGCATGGTCTACGGTCTTGTCGCACCGCTCTACGAGATGGCCCGCGTGGCAGCCTCCCATCTGGCGGGCGATACGAAGCCGGGCTTCGTGCATTCCGATACACCGACCAAACTCAAAGTTACCGGCATCGAGCTCTATTCTCTGGGTGATTTCGCCGACGGTGATGACCGGCAGGAAATCGTGCTGCGCGATGCAACTGCGGGCGTCTACAAGCGCTTGGTGCTGAAGGACAACCGCATTATCGGCACGGTGCTTTATGGCGAAACCTCCGACGGCGCCTGGTTCAACGATCTCAAGAAAAAGGCGGTCGACATCTCTGAGATGCGCGACACTCTGATCTTCGGCCAGGCCTATCAGGGAGGGTCCCCGCTGGACCCTATGGCGGCCGTTGCAGCCTTGCCGGATGATGCGGAAATCTGCGGCTGCAACGGCGTCTGCAAGGGCAAAATCACTTCAACGATTACGGCCAAGGGCCTGACATCGCTCGATGATGTGCGCGCCCACACCAAGGCTTCCGCCTCCTGCGGCTCCTGCACCGGCCTTGTCGAGCAGCTCATGTCCTTGACGCTGGGTGATGCCTATAATCCGAAAGCCGTGCAGCCTATGTGCACTTGCACGGAACTCGGCCATGACGATGTGCGCCGCCTGATCAAGGCGAAAAAGCTGAAGACCATACCCGCCATTATGCAGGAGCTGGAATGGAAGACATCCGGCGGCTGCGCCAAATGTCGCCCGGCACTCAACTACTATCTCGTCTGTGACTGGCCGGATGAATATGCCGACGACTATCAGTCGCGCTTCATCAACGAACGCGTTCACGCCAATATCCAGAAGGATGGCACCTATTCCGTCGTGCCACGCATGTGGGGCGGGGTGACCAATTCCGGCGAGCTGCGCGCCATCGCCGATGTGGTCGACAAGTTCGCGATCCCGATGGTCAAAGTGACCGGCGGCCAGCGCATAGACCTGCTCGGCGTCGAAAAAGAAGACCTGCCGGCCGTCTGGGCCGATCTCGGCAAGGCCGGCTTCATCTCCGGCCAGGCCTATGCCAAGGGCCTGCGCACGGTGAAGACCTGCGTCGGCTCTGACTGGTGCCGCTTCGGCACGCAGGATTCCACCGGTCTCGGCATTCGCATCGAGAAATTCATGTGGGGCTCCTGGACACCGGCCAAATTGAAGATGGCAGTCTCCGGATGTCCGCGAAACTGCGCGGAGGCCACCTGCAAGGATATCGGCGTCATCTGTGTGGATTCCGGCTTCGAGATCCATTTCGCCGGCGCTGCAGGTCTCGACATCAAGGGCACGGAGGTGCTCGGCCTGGTGAAGACAGAGGACGAAGCGCTCGAACATATCGTGGCGCTGACCCAGATGTATCGCGAGCAGGGCCGCTATCTCGAGCGCATCTACAAATGGGCCAAGCGCATCGGCCTCGATGAGATCCGCCGGCAGATCATGGAGGATCACGACAAGCGCAAGGCCTATTACGAGCGCTTCGTCTTTTCCCAGAAGTTCGCCCAGGTCGACCCCTGGTCGGAGCGCGTCTCCGGCAAGGACAAGCACGAATTCCGGCCGATGGCGACCATCGGCTTCAATCAGGCAGCCGAGTGAGGAGATCAACCATGAACTGGCACCCGATCGGCGAGATCTCCGATATTCCTTTGCGTGGCTCCCGCTGCGTGAAGACCCCGCATATGAATATCGCCGTCTTCCGCACGGGCGAGGACGAGGTCTATGCGATCGAAAACCGCTGCCCGCACAAGGGCGGGCCGCTTTCCGAGGGCATCGTGCATGGAAATGCCGTCACCTGCCCACTACACAACTGGGTGATTTCGCTGGAGACCGGCAAGGCACTCGGCGCCGATGACGGCGCGGTGCGTACGATCCCGCTCAGGAACGAGGGCGGCAGGCTCTATATCGCGCTCGAAAGCCTCGTTATGGCGGCCGAATGATGGGAGCGGAGGTCAGGACCACCTGCCCCTATTGCGGTGTCGGCTGCGGCGTGATCGCCCGGGTTGACGAGGCCGGCACCGTGACAGTGAAGGGCGACCCGGAGCATCCGGCTAATTTCGGGCGGCTCTGTTCCAAAGGTTCGGCGCTTGCCGAAACCATCGATCTCGACGGTCGGCTGCTCCATCCTGAAATCGATGGCAGACAGGCGGGCTGGGATGAGGCACTCGATCTTGTCGCCAGCAGGTTTTCCGAGACCATTGCCGAACACGGCCCTGATGCTGTCGCCTTCTATGTCTCGGGCCAGCTTCTGACCGAGGATTACTACGTCGCCAACAAGCTAATGAAGGGCTTCATCGGCTCTGCGAATATCGACACCAATTCCCGCCTCTGCATGTCTTCCTCGGTCGCCGGCCATCGACGTGCTTTCGGCTCGGATACGGTTCCCGGCCTCTACGAGGATCTGGAGCTCGCCGACCTCGTCGTGTTGACAGGCTCTAACCTCGCCTGGTGCCATCCGGTTATCTACCAGCGGCTCGCTGCCGCCAAGGCGGCCCGGGCGGGCCTGAAAATCGTCGTCATCGATCCGCGCCGGACGATGACCTGTGACATTGCCGACCTGCATCTTGCCATTCGGCCGGATGGCGACGTGGCGCTCTTCATGGGACTGCTCGCCCATCTCGCGGCAAGCCCCGCCATCGACCAGAACTATATCGGTGCCCACACGGAAGGTTTTGGAGCGGCCTTCGCCGCTGCCGCTGCACTAACGGTAGACGACCTGCTTGAGCGCACTGGCCTGCCAGCCATGCAGGTGAGAGAGTTCTTCCGCCTGTTCGAGACGACCGAGAAGGTCGTCACCTGCTACAGCCAGGGCGTCAACCAGTCCGCTTCCGGCACCGACAAGGTCAATGCCATCATCAACTGCCATCTGGCGACGGCGCGCATCGGCCGACCCGGCATGGGGCCGTTTTCGTTGACCGGTCAACCGAACGCCATGGGTGGTCGCGAGGTCGGCGGGCTCGCAAACATGCTGGCCGCCCATATGGCGATCGAAAGCGCTGACGATCGCGACCGGGTGCAGCGCTTCTGGAATGCGCCTGATATTGTCGCCAAACCCGGCCTGAAGGCCGTCGATCTGTTCCGCGCCGTCGAGGAGGGGCGCGTCAAGGCGCTCTGGATCATGGCGACCAATCCGGTCGTTTCCCTACCGGATGCCCGCCGCGTCGAGGCGGCGATTGCCGCCTGCCCCTTCGTGGTCGTGTCCGACATGTTGCGCGAGACCGATACGACGCGGCACGCGCATGTGCTGCTGCCCTCCCTCGGCTGGGGCGAGAAGGACGGAACGGTCACCAATTCGGAACGTCGCATATCGAGGCAACGCCCCTTTCTCGCTCTGCCGGGAGAAGCGCGCGCCGACTGGTGGCAGATGGCAGAGGTCGGTCGCCGGATGGGCTTTAACGCCTTCGACTACACGTCTCCGGCCGATATTTTCGCCGAGCACGCGGCACTCTCCGCCTTCGAGAATGATGGCAGCCGCGACTTCGACATCGGCGCCTACGCCGAGATGGAAGCACCAGCCTATGACGCACTGAAACCATTCCAGTGGCCGCAGCCTTCCGGAACGGAAAAAAGGGAAACGCGGTTCTTCGCCGAGGGTGGTTTCTTCCATCCCGATCGCAAGGCGTGTTTCGTCGCCGTCGAAGCGACAGCAACCGACAGAACAGATTCGGCCTATCCCTTCACGCTGAATACCGGCCGCATCCGCGACCAGTGGCACACCATGACGCGAACGGGAAAGAGCGCGCGGCTGTCATCCCATATCGCCGAGCCTTTTGCGGAAATCCATCCGTGTGACGCGATGGAACTCGGCGTGGCCGATGCCGCCCTCGTGCAGATCGAGAGCAGCTATGGCAAGGCCATCATCCGCGCGCTGGTGACCGACCGGCAGGCACGCGGCAGCGTTTTTGTGCCGATGCATTGGAGCGACCAGAATTCGGCTGAGGCGCGGATCGGTGCCGTCGTCAAACCCGCGACGGACCCCGTTTCTGGTCAGCCCGCCTCGAAGAATGTCGCGGTTGCCGTCAGCCGCTATCGCGCTGCCACTTACGGCTTCGCCGTCAGCATGGCAAAGCCTGATGTGGCGGGCGCGGACTATTGGGCACTCGCCAAGGCCGATGGCGGATGGCGGTTGGAGCTTGCGTTCCACGACGGCATCGAAGACTGGACGGCCTGGAGCCGGAAGAGCTTCGGCATTGCCGACCATATCGAGCCCCTAGGTTACGCCGACCAGCAATCCGGCGACCGGCGGATCGCCTTCTTCGACGGAGAGAGGCTGCTGGCCGCGCTCTTCCTTGCAAGGGAGCCGGTTGCCGTCGCGCGCAACTGGGCGGTGTCGCAGCTGACCGCCGATCACAGCGATCTGCGGCGCCGCTTTGCCATCATCGCCGGCCGGCCGGGCGCCGACAGGCCGGATCCGGGTGCGACGGTCTGTTCCTGTTTCAGCGTCGGCGTCAACCAGATCGTCGCCGCCGTCCGCTCCGGCTGCCGCAGCGTCGAAGCGATTGGCAACGAACTCAAGGCCGGCACCAATTGCGGTTCTTGCCGCGCCGAAATCAGGGGGATCATCAATGCCTGTGTTGCAGACGCTGCCGAATAATGTTGCCGACCGGGCGCCCGCCCGCATGGCGCCGCTTGCCAAGCTGCCGGTCTTCTGGTCGCTTGCCGCGCAACGGGTGATCGTCGTTGGCGGCTCGGATGCCTGTGCCTGGAAGGCGGAACTGCTGGCCGCCTGCGGTGCGAAGGTCGATATCTATGCCGAGCACCTCGGCGAAGCCTGTGTCACCCTCATTGAGCGCGGCTCATCGCATCCGGATGGTGCGTTTATCTACCATCCGACGGCATGGAGCGAAGATATTTTTGCAGGCGCGGCGCTTGCCATAGCGGACTGCGAGGATGAGGCCGAGGCTCGAACATTTTTCGAAGCGGCGCAGCGAGCCAGCGTTCCCGTCAACATCATCGACAAGCCTGCTTTCTGCCAGTTCCAGTTCGGTTCCATCGTCAACCGCTCGCCTGTCGTGGTGTCGATCTCGACGGATGGCGCCGCCCCCATTCTCGCCCAGGCCATTCGCCGCCGCATCGAGACGCTGCTGCCGACATCCCTGAAGTCCTGGGCGGTGCTTGCCCAGTCACTGCGCGAAGAAATCGCCCTTCGTCTGAAGCCCGGCGCAGAGCGCCGCGCCTTCTGGGAGCGTTTTGTCGATCGCGCTTTCGGAGCTGAACCGACGGAAGCAAGCGCTCGCGATCTGCTTGCCGATGTGGAAAGGCCAGCTCGGGCGTGCCCCGTCGGGCGGGTGACACTTGTCGGCGCCGGTCCGGGCGATGCGGAATATCTGACGCTGAAGGCCGTGCGGGCATTGCAGGCCGCCGATGTCATCCTGTTCGATGATCTGGTGTCGGATGAGGTTCTGGAACTGGCGCGGCGCGAGGCAAAGCGCCTGCTCGTCGGCAAACGTGGCGGACGCACAAGCTGCCGCCAAGAAGACATCAACGAGATGATGCTGACCTTCGCCAAGGCCGGCAAGAATGTTGCCCGGCTGAAATCTGGCGACCCGATGATCTTCGGCCGCGCCGGCGAGGAGATCGCCTATCTGAAGCAGCATAATATCCCGGTCGAGGTCATCCCCGGCATCACGGCGGCCAGCGCGATGGCGTCGCGGCTCGGCGTGTCCTTGACGCATCGCGATCATGCGCAGAGCGTCCAATTCGTCACCGGACATTCGCGTCACGGCAACTTGCCTGACACGATCGACTGGCAGGCGATCGCAGACACAAGAAAAACGACGATCTTCTACATGGGCGGACGCACTGCTGGAGCGATCCAGAACAAGCTGATCGAGGCCGGCCTCGATGCAAAAACGCCCGTCGTGATCGTCAGCTCTGTTGCCAATGCCGACGAGCGGCGCTGGGGCGGCAGTCTCAATGATCTTTCTTCAGCCATGGCCGGAATCGGCCTCGACCGGCCCGTGCTGATCGGCGTCGGAGAGGTTTTTGCTGCTTGTGATCAAGCGAAGGAAGACTATCTGCCTGTTGCGGCCCAGGCTTAATGAGACGCCAGGCCTCTCCGGGACCGATATCATAGAACTCGTGGATTGACGGGAGATCGACAGGTCAACGATCCGACCGCAGACCATGATCTAATCAATGACAAGAGGCAGAATTTCGCTCAAACATGTTCTCCGTCATTCTTCGATTCCCTTTCAGGCGACGCGAGATCTCACATGCCCTCGAAACTGAACCGCAAATTGCAGATGCCCCGCCGCGACGATCTTGGTCTTCTGACGATCGCTAACGGCTCCGGCCTCTCCATATCGGCGCTACTGAACGGCACGCTGTTTTCCATCGATTATGGCGATAGCCTCGGATCGGTGCAGATCAATCAAATCCAGGGATCGCCGCTTTCCGGCAGTGTCGGACGCCTCTATCTGCGGATCGGCGGCAAGAAGCCTGCCGTTGCAGAGATCGTCGGACCTCGGGCGCAGGGTCGCTTCGGCCATAGTGAGGCAGGCTTCTCCTGGAGCGGCGACATCGGAGACATCCGCTATCATGTGAGCCTCGTGCTTGCCCCCTCCGAAACGACATGGTTCTGGCATGTCACGCTAACGCATTCCGGTAAGGAAAGGCTGCCGGCCGATCTCGTTCTGGTTCAGGATATCGGCCTCGGCGACCGCGGTTTCCTGATGAACAGCGAAGCCTATGCCTCGCAATATGTCGACCATCACATCGCCGAGCATCCGGCCTTCGGGCCTGTGGTGATGAACCGGCAGAACCTCAAGCAGGGCGGCGGGCGCAATCCGTGGCTCGCACAGGGTTGCCTAGAAGGTGTTGCCGCTTACGCTACCGATGCGATCCAGCTGGTCAAATCGGCCGCCGGCAAGGACGACCTTCTGGTTGGTCCCTTCGGCAGCGACCTGCCAAGCCAACGCCGGCAACATGAAATGGCCTGCCCGGCCCTTCAGTCCAAACCGCTCTCCATTTCTGCCGAAGGCGTGACCGCGACCTTCTTCGGCCTGTTCCTCAACGATCATCAGGCAGCCTCCGACAATAGCGATCTTTCTCGCCTCGACCATCTGCGTGCCATCGCAAAGAAGGCATCAGGTCCGGCTGGGCAAGTGCCGTCGCGCAGCATCCTGCAGGATGCCGGACTGCTCACCGTTGAGGCGCTGGACGACAAGACGCTCGCCCGCCTCTATCCCGAGCGCATGCTCGAAGAGCGCGTCGACGGAAAACTCATCTCCTTCTTCGTGCCCGAGGGTGCTCTCAACCGTCACGTGGTTCTGCAGGAGAAGGATCTGCAGGTGGCGCGCCGTCACGGCGCGATCGTGCGCAGCGGCCAGAACATGCTGCTCGACGATGTGACACTGGCATCGACCTGCTGGATGCAGGGCATATTTGCCGCGCAGCTGACGATCGGCAACACGTCCTTCCACAAGCTGTTTTCCGTCTCGCGCGAGCCCTACAATCTGACGCGGACGAGCGGGCTACGCATTCTTGCCGATGCCGGTCAGGGCTGGCAGCTTCTCGGCGTGCCTTCAGCCTTCGACATGGGCCTCAGCGACTGCCGTTGGATCTATCGCCTTGGCGACCGCACCATCACCGTCACGGCGGCAGCGTCAGGCGAAGATCCCGCCATGCAATGGGCCGTCTCCGTCGAGGGCAAGCCCTGCCGCTTCCTGGTCTTCGGCCACCTCGTTCTCGGCGAGCGTGAATATGACACAAGCGGCTACGCCGAATTCGACGATGAAACCAAGCGCATCCGCTTCCGCCCGGACCCGCACTGGCTCTGGGGCGAGCGTTTTCCCGATGCCAGCTACTGGCTGGTGAGCTCCACGCCTGACGCCGTCGAGGCTGTCGGCGGCGATGAGCTTCTTTACGAGGATGGCGTTGCCCGCAACGGCGCCTACATTGCCCTGCGCTCCCACGAGACACAATCGCTCGCCTTCGCCGTCGTCGGCTCGATGACGGACATGGCAGAGGCCGAGCGTCTGGCCGAACGCTATGCAGGCGGTGTCACGCAGGAGGCGATGCTCGTTCCAGCTTCGCGTTTCTGGCAGCACGCCATTCGCAGCCTGACACTCGACAAGCCCAAAGCCGAGGCGGTGGCGCATGCCGCGATCCTGCCCTGGCTCGCACACGATGCGATCGTACATCTGAGCATACCGCACGGGCTGGAGCAATATACGGGTGCGGCCTGGGGCACGCGCGATGCCTGCCAGGGACCGGTGGAATTCCTGCTCGCCTATGAGCATGACCGCGAAGCCAAGGAAGTGGTGAAGACAGTCTTCAGCGAGCAGTACCTCGAAAAAGGCGACTGGCCGCAATGGTTCATGCTGGAGCCCTATTCCAATATCCGCTCCGGTGACAGCCACGGCGATATTGTCGTCTGGCCGCTGAAGGCGCTCTGCGACTACATCGAAGCGACCGGCGACCTTGCCATCCTCGATGAGAAGGTCGCCTGGCGCGACGACAAGACCATGGGCAGGGCACCGGCCGATACGATCGCCGTGCACGTCGACAAGTTGCTCGACACCGTGCGCGAACGCTTCATTCCCGGCACGCATCTGATCCGATATGGCGAGGGCGACTGGAATGATTCCCTGCAGCCAGCCGATCCGCATCTGCGCGACTGGATGGTGAGCAGCTGGACCGTGTCCCTGCTCTACGAACAGATCGTGCGCTATTCCGCCATCCTTCGCCGGATCGGGAAGGGTGCTGACGCCACGGAACTGCGCAAAATCGCCACCGCAATGCGGCGCGACTTCAACAAACACCTCATCCGCGATGGTGTCGTCGCCGGCTACGGTATCTTCGATCCCACCCATGATAGCGTCGAGCTGCTGCTGCATCCAGACGACCAGCGCACCGGGCTGCACTATTCGCTGATTTCGATGACGCAGGCCATGCTCGGCAAACTGTTCACGCCTGAGCAGCGACAGGTGCACATGAAACTGATCGAAAAGCACCTGCTCTTTCCCGATGGCGTACGCCTGATGGAAAAGCCCGCAACCTATGCCGGCGGTCCGGAAACACTGTTCCGGCGCGCGGAATCCTCATCCTTCTTCGGCCGCGAGATCGGCCTCATGTATGCGCATGCGCATCTACGCTACTGCGAGACATTGGCAATCGCCGAGGATGCAAAGGCTCTCTGGAAGACGATCGGCCTCGTCAATCCAATCGCTGTCACGGACGCCCTGCCACATGCGTCGCTGCGCCAGCGCAATACCTATTTCAGCAGCAGCGATGCCGCCTTCCCTGATCGCTATCAGGCGACGAGCGACTGGGACCAGGTCAAGAAGGGTGAGATCGACGTCGATGGCGGCTGGCGCATCTATTCTAGCGGCCCCGGTCTCTATGCCCGGAGTTTCGTCGAAAACATCCTCGGCTTCAAGCGCCGCTTCGGGCGGCGCAGGCGCCTGCCGCTGCTGCCGTCTTCCGCCTCGATCACCATCAAGACGGATCATGCGCCCTGGCGCCGGCTGAAAGTGCCGTCGAAGGCACCAAAGCGCTAGGATTAATCAACATCACCCTATGTGTCATGAACGGCAGGCCCTTACCGGCCTGCCGTCGTCTTTTGCGCGACTGCACCAACACGAAACCCTACGGATCATATCAATTGTTCTTCCTGCAACGGTGTCGAAGCGTTGAAGGTTCGGGAAAAGGCCACCTAAGCTTCTCTTATATAATTTATATATCTCAACAGCTTATGCGCATTCTGTTTGTTTATCGATAAAAACACTTGTTCGACGCAAAATAGATGATAACGTTTCAATTAAATTGAATGCCAGATGGCAGTAGTCAACGTTTGGGAGGACGTGACATGACCAGCAGCAGTAGATTTATGCCCGAAATTCGTCGTCGCACCCTGCTCGCAGGGGCAGGAAGCACCGCCTTGCTGGCCGTAGCAGGTGCGGCACGGGCGCAGGATGCGGTGAGTGGCGAACTCGTCATTTTGAACTGGCTCGGGGGCTCCGAGCTCGACATGATGCATTCGATCCAGAAGGCCTTTCTGGCGAAATATCCCAATGTGACGATCCGCGAAGTCGTGGTCACCGGCCAGGGTGACATGCGTGGCGGTATCCGCACCGCGCTGATGGGCGGAGAAGTCGTCGATGTGTTGATCAACACCTGGCCGGCCTTCCGCAAGGAGCTCGCCGATGCCGGCATGCTGCGGCCGGTCGATGACCAATGGAAGTCCTTCGGCTGGGACAAGCTGATCAGCCAGTCCTGGAAAGACCTCGGCGCCATAGATGGCAAGACCTATGGCCTGACCTACACGTTCGGTGACCGCTCCGGCATCTGGTACAAGAAGGAACATCTCGCCAAGGCCGGCATTACCGAGCCGCCGAAGACGTGGGATGAATTTGTCGCGTCCTTTTCGAAGCTGACCCAAGCCGGTTATGCGGCCCCGGTTGCCATTCCCGGTAAATATTGGGCGCATGCCGAATGGTTCGAAACCCTGTTGCTGAGGACCGCAGGCGTCGAGACGGCGACGAAGCTCGCCGCCCATGAGATCCCCTGGACCGATCCCGCTGTGAAGACGGCGCTGACCAAATATGCCCAGATGCTGACATCCGGATGCTGCGGCGCGCCGAACACGATGCTCGCCAATGACTGGGACGGCGAAGCTGACCAGATTTTCCAGGCCAATGCCAAGAACTATCTGCTGATCGGCATGTGGATGAACAACCGCGCCAAGAACGACTACAAGCTGGTCGAAGGCAAGGATTACGGCCTCTTCCAGTTCCCGTCGCTCGGCATGGGCCATGATGATACATCGAGCGTCGATGCCAAGGAATTACTGGTGACGACGAACGGCCCCAATCCGAAGGCGGCCGACGCCTTTCTCGATTTCTGGACGAGCGCGAATGCCGCCAATATTCTCGCCAAGGCCGGTTATGCCTCGCCGAGCAGCAATGTCGATGCCTCGCTCTATGGCGAAGCGCAGAAAGTGGCGACACAGGCTGTTGCAAACTCGAAGCTGCAATTCGTGCTCGGGGATCTCCTGCCCGGCGATCTCGTCGACGAATATCGCGTCCAGCTGCAGAAATTCCTGCAAGATCCATCCGATGCCAATATCGACACGGTTCTTGCGGCTATCGAAACCAAGGCCCAGGGTTCCTACTGATGGCTAGCACCTCCGCTTCCCCGGTGCGGGAAGCGGCGGGCGTGATGCAGGGTTCTCCGCTGGCGGCTGGCATCAAGGGCCGTCGGCGTCTGCTCAGGAACACGCCCGCCGCACTGATCCTGATTGCCCCGGTTATCGTGTTGTTTGCGATTGCCGTGATCTACCCGCTGGTGGAGACGATCCGGCTGAGCTTCTGGGACATCCAGGGGCTGAGAAAGCCTGTTTTCATCGGCTTCGGAAATTATGCGCGGCTCTTTGCCGACGCGGCTTTCCGCAACACGCTGCTGACGACCTTGATCTTCACCATCGGCACGACCGTCATCTCGGTGACGATCGGCTGGATCCTGGCGATGCTGTGCGCTTTTGCTCCGCAGCAGACCCTGCCCTTCCGTGTGATGATCTTTGCGGCATTCGGCATTTCGGAAGCGGTTTCCGGCTATATGTGGATCGGCATTTACAGGGCGGATGCCGGCGGCCTGCTCAATTCGCTGATCCAGCTTCTGGGCTTTCCGGGCTTTGCGCATGCCTGGTTAGGGGATGCCAACACGGCCCTCTGGGCGCTGATCGTCGCGGCTTCCTGGAGCGGCGTCGGTCTGCCCCTAATGCTGATCTTAGCAGCCATACAGGCAATCCCGAAATCTGTGCTCGAAGCAGCCTATATGGATGGCGCCAAGCCGGTCTCGACCATGCGACATATCATGATGCCGCTGTCGATGCCGGGCGTGCGTGTCGCCGTCTTCATCAACCTGCTGACGGCTCTGCGCGCCTTCGACATCATCTATATCCTGACCGGCGGCGGGCCGGTGCGCTCGACGGAAACCGTCGGTTACTTCATGTACCGGGAATCCATGACCCAGTTCAAACTGGGCTATGGCGCGGCCGCGACCGTCATCCTGCTGCTTGCGGTCCTCATCGTCTCGATCCCCGCCATCATCCAGCGAACGGCAGGTGCGAAATGATCGGCAAGGCTCCTCGCTGGATTATCGTCGTCGTCGGCATCGTCGCCTTCATCTGGGTGATCCCGATCATCGGCATCGTCGTAACGTCGCTGCGCCCGCCCGAAGGCGTCTCGCTGGGCTGGTGGCGCTTCGATCATTTCGATCTGACCTTCGATGCCTGGCGCCGCGTCTGGGACAAATATCCGCTCGCAGACTCGATGTGGGTGACGATGAAGACGGCAGGCATTGCGACGGCGCTCACCATGCTTTTGACGCCGGCGGCCGCCTATGCCTTCCATTTCCTGACATTCCCCTTCCGCCGGCTGCTGCTGATCATCATCATCAATGCATTCGTGTTGCCGCAGCAGGTCGTCATCATTCCGCTCTTCACGCTCTGGCGCGACATGGGGCTGATCGACAACATGCTGTCGGTGCTCATCCCCTATGTCGGGCTGTCCTTCGCCTGGTCGATCTTCCTCGTCAAAAACTTCTTCGAGGATTTTCCGCGCGAACTCGTGGAGGCCGCCAAGATCGACGGCTGCGGGCCGCTTGCGACCTTCCGCCATGTGGTGCTGCCGAACAGCCTTTCGCCGATCTTTGCCGTCGGCATCCTGCAGTTCCTCTGGACATGGAACGCCCTGCTGCTGCCCATGCTCTTCCTGCGCAGCGATGTGCCCCTTCCCGTGCTGCTTGCCCGCATTTCCGGCAGCTACGAGATCAATTGGGACCTGAGATCGGTGGCCGCCATCATCACCACCATCGTCCCCCTGCTCGTCTTCCTTGTCTTCCAACGTCAGTTCGCCGCCGGCTCGCAGACCCGCACCGGCGCAAAGGAATAGGACCATGCCCAAGACCACAAACAAGCCGCTCCGCTACCGCCAGATCCATCTCGATTTCCATACGTCGGAACATATTCCCGGCATCGGCGCCGATTTCGATCCGGATGCCTTCGTCTCGACGCTAAAGGCAGCGCATGTCGATTCCATCACCATTTTTGCCAAGTGCCATCACGGCTGGTCCTACTATCCGACCAAGGTCGGCAAGCCGCATCCGCAGCTTGCCCGTCCGGATCTGCTCGGCGACATGGTAAAGGCGCTGTCTGCCGCCGATATCGAAAGCCCGATCTACATCTCCGTGCAATGGGACGAGCTGACGGCGCGCGAACATCCCGAATGGCGGGCCATGAGCGCCTCGAACCGCTATCATCACGATAGGCCGGCAGACCCTTCAGCCGGCAAGCAACTGAGCCCGGCATGGCATACACTTTGCCTCAATCATGCGGGCCTGCGGCACTACATCCTCGAACAGGCGCGCGAAGTTGCCCAGAACTATCCGACACAGGGGCTTTTCTTCGATATCATCCTGACACCGGATTGCGTCTGCCCGGCCTGCATCGAGCGCATGCAATGCGAGGGTCTTGACCCGGAAGATCCGGCCGATCGCCTGAAGAATGACGAGGCGGTCAACGAGCAGTTCCGTCGCGAGACCAGCGAGGCGCTGTTTGCAGAGTTTCCGGGCCTGCGCGTGTTCTACAATTGCGGCCATATCCACAAGCAGGGGCCGGAACGCTTTTCGACCTATTCGCATCTCGAGCTCGAAAGCCTGCCGACCGGCGGCTGGGGCTACGACCATTTCCCGTCGAGCGCCCGTTACGCGGCCACACTCGGCATGGATTTCCTCGCTCATACCGGCAAGTTCCACACATCCTGGGGCGAATTCGGCGGCTTCAAGCATCCGGATGCGTTGGAATATGAATGCGCTCAGATGATCGCGCTCGGCTCCAAATGCCTGGTCGGCGACCAGCTGCATCCGAATGGCGCAATCAACCCCGACACTTATGCCTCGATCGCGCCGGCCTATCATCGGGTCGAAAAGCTCGAACCCTTCTTGGAAGGCGCAAAGCAGATCTCCGAGATCGCCATCCTCTCGGCCGAACATATGAACCCCAAGGGGTCACGCAACCATCCAAGCGATGATGGTGCGGCGCAGATGCTGCAGGAACTGAAACGCCCCTTCGATGTCCTCGATATATCCGGCCGCTTCGAACAATACCGCTTGCTGATCCTGCCGGACGAAATCCCCGTCGATGCGACGCTCGCCGCGCGGCTGAGATCCTATCTGGCCGGCGGTGGCAAAATCATCGCTTCCTGGCATTCGGGACTCGATGAGAGCGGTAAATTCGCGATCGACTTCGGTATTGAAAGAGGCGTGGCACCCGTCGCTTTCAAGCCGAGCTATGTAAGGGCCGGCAAGGACCTCGACGCCTCCATGCCGGAAACGGCTTTCGTTTTCTACGATGACGCTGAAACCGTCCGCTCAGCCGGTGCGACTGTCCTGGCGGGTATTTTCCCATCCTACTTCAATCGCTCCTACAAACATTTCTGCTCGCACCAGCATGCGCCCGACGACACAAATGCCGAGATGGTCGGCGCTGCCGTGACCGAGCATAAGGGGGCGGCCTATATAGCCTACCCGATCTTCCGGCTCTACCGGGCGATGGGTCAGCCGCTCTACAAATATGTCGTTCGCGGCCTTATCAACCGGCTCGTTCCCAATCCGGCGATGGTCACCGACCTGCCCTCCTCCGGGCGGGCGACCTTGACGCGTCAGATCGAGCACGATCGCCATATCCTGCATCTCCTCTACGGTCCGCCGCAGATCCGCGGCAAGGACGTGCGCGGCGATGACGGTTCGACCCGTGTGATGGAAATGATCGAGGACATTCCGGCGATCGGCCCTGTCAATGCCACAGTGCGTCTGCCGGCAAAACCGAAACGCGTCTTCGATGCGATGACCGGCGAGGATCTCGCATGGAATGCCGGCGACGACGACGCCATCAACATTACCGTGCCACGCCTGCACATCCACAGCGCTGTAGTGTTCGAAGGCGCCTGATGCAGGTTGAGGTAAGGGAACCGTCGGACTTTGCTCTTGCCGCCCGCAATACTGGTGGGCGGCGGGGCGCTGGGCTATACGACGGAAAGGCGCCTGACCGGGCGCCATTTCCCATGAATGAGTGTAGGAGCCCGCTCGAAATGCGACAGACGGACCAGACGGCTGCAAGGAGGCGCGGAGCCACGATCATCGACGTTGCCAGGGTGGCAAACGTCGCAGTCGGCACCGTGTCCCGCTATCTCAACGGCCAGACGATCCGCCGGTCCAACCGCGAGCAAATCGAGCAGGCGATACAGGATCTCGGCTATCGGCGCAATGCCGCCGCCGCTTCGATCCGCACCGACCTCACCCATATAATCGGCTTCCTGGTGCCGACATTCGACGAATTCCATGCCCGCATGCTGGAGCATCTCGCCCATTCGGTGCGCCCAACCGGACGCGCACTTCTGACTTATTGCCATGGCGGCGATCCGCGGGTGGTCGCGGAAGCCTTGGATTTCTTCGCCGCGCAGCGTGTCGATGCACTGGTCATGGACGGCACAGCGGAGGTTTACGACCGCGTCGACGACCTGATCCATCACGACATTCCGATCATCTTCTACAACAACGACGTCCGCGGGCTGGCGGCCGACCGGGTCATGGTGGAGAACCACCGCGCAAGCTATCGCATCGTCAGCCACCTCATCGATCTCGGTCACAGCCGCATCGGCATTTTGACAGGCGATCCACGCAATTCTTCGGGTATCGAGCGGCTGGCAGGCTATGAGCAGGCGCTGCGCGACAGGGGCATAACAATCGATCCGACGCTCGCGGCGCGTGGAAACTGGCGCATGGATGGCGGTTATGAGGCGACCAAGCGATTGATGTCGCTCGAAAATCCGCCCACCGCGATCTTTTCCGCCAATTACGGCATGGCAGTCGGAGGCCTGAGCTGGCTGAAGGAGAACGGTCGCCATGTGCCTGAGGATATTTCGCTCGCCAGCTTCGACGACGTGGCAATCTTCCGGCTCTATGAAGCCGGCATTACGGCCGTCGCCCAGCCGGTCGCAAGCATTGCAGAAACCATCACAGACATTCTCGTGGAACGCCTGACGGAACCGTCAGGCGGGGCGACGCGCAGCGTCGTCCTTGAATGCGACATCATCCTGCGAGGCTCGACGCGACGGATCATCTGACGCGCTCTGCCCGCCAAGCGGTTAAAGGGAGGAAGCTTTGGCCAGCGTAGAATTGCACGATATCGACAAATCCTATGGCAGCTTTCAAGCGATAGAGGGCCTCAATCTGAGCGTCGATGACGGTTCATTCACGGTCTTCGTCGGCCCTTCTGGTTGCGGAAAGTCGACGCTGTTGCGCATGATCGCCGGCCTCGAAAAGATCACCGGCGGGGACCTCACGATCGGCGGGCGGCGCATGAACGAAGCCGATCCGATCGAACGCGGCGTCGCCATGGTCTTCCAGAACTACGCGCTTTATCCGCATATGACGGTGGAGCAGAATATCGGCTTCTCGCTGCGCATGGCCGGCATGGGCAAGGCCGATATCGACAGGAGCGTTTCCGCCGCCGCTGCAACCTTGCAGATCGAGTCGCTCCTGAAGCGCAAACCCGCCCAACTCTCGGGCGGCCAACGCCAGCGTGTCGCAATCGGCCGGGCGATCGTGCGCAACCCGGCCGTCTTCCTGTTCGACGAGCCGCTGTCGAACCTCGATGCGGAATTGCGGGTCTCGATGCGCGTCGAAATCGCCAAGCTACACCGGCGCATCGGCGCCACGATGATCTATGTCACCCATGACCAGACCGAAGCGATGACGCTCGCCGACAAGATCGTCGTCATGCGCGCCGGCAAGATCGAGCAGGCCGGCACGCCGGACACGCTCTATGCCGATCCCGACAATTTCTTCGTCGCCGGCTTCATCGGGTCGCCGCGGATGAATTTCCTCGATGGCAAGCTCGGCGGCGATGGGGTGATCAAGCTCGATTGCGGCGCGGTTTTCAGAGCCGGCATCGTCGGCCCGGGCAAGGACATGCCGGTCAAGGTCGGCATCCGCCCGGAACATTTCACCGGACAGGACGAAGGCGGCGGCGCGATCGACGTCAAGGTCGACGTGGTGGAGAACCTCGGCGGAACCCGCTTCATCTACGGAACTCTCGCTTCGGGCCAACCCGTGATCATCGAGGACCGCTCGGAAAGGACCCTGCGTCCGGGCGAAACGGTCAACGCCGGCTTTTCCGCGAGAAAGGCGCTGCTCTTCAGCGTCGACGGCCTGCGGATCCGCGACATCAGGCCAGCAAACAGCATCCCGGCAGAATGACGATGGCGGACAATCTTCTCTGGTACGATGCCCCTGCCAGGCTCTGGACGGATGCGCTGCCACTCGGCAATGGTCGGCTCGGCGCCATGGTCTTCGGCGACCCCGTTTCCGAGAGGCTGCAGATCAACGATTCGACCTTCTGGGCCGGCGGGCCTTACCGGCCGGTCAATCCCGATTCCTATGGCCACTTGGAGAAAATACGGGAACTGATCTTCGCCGGGCACTATGCGGAAGCAGAAGCAATGGCCGAAGAACATTTGATGGCGCGGCCGATCAAGCAGATGTCCTATCAGCCGATCGGCGATCTCCATATCGATTTCCTCCATTCGCAAACTATCGGCAGCTACCGTCGCACGCTCGATCTCGATACGGCGATCGCCACGACCTCCTATGTTGCCGACGGCATCACCTTCTTTCGCGAAGCCTTTATTTCCACGGTTGATGGCGTGCTTGTCCTGCGCCTTTCGGCGGATCGGCCCGGAGCCATCAGATGCCGGATATCGCTCGACAGCCCGCAACAGGGGCAACTCTTCGACCAGGACGCTGCAGGACTGACCTTCTCCGGCACCGGCAAGGCGGAATGGGGCATTGCTGCCGCCCTTCGCTTTGCTTTCGGCATTCGGGTGATCAATACAGGAGGGAGCTTGAGCTCCTCCAGCGGCATCATCTCCGTAGACAGTACCGACGAGCTTGTGATTCTGCTCGATGCCGCCACGAGTTTCCGACGTTTTGACGATGTCTCCGGCGATCCGGATGGCGCAATCACCGCACGCCTTTCTAAAGCTACCGGCCACAGCATCGAGGCCATGCGTCGTGACCATATCATCGAGCATCAAAGGCTGTTCCGTGCCTTCGCGATTGATCTTGGCACGACGCAGGCAGCCTCGCACCCGACCGATCGCCGGATTGCGGGCTTTGCCGACGGAGAGGATCCCGCGCTTGCGGCACTCTATGTGCAATTCGGCCGCTACCTGATGATCGCCTCGTCCCGCCCGGGTACGCAGCCTGCAAACCTGCAGGGCATCTGGAACGAGGAAGTCGATCCGCCCTGGGGCAGCAAATATACAGCCAACATCAATCTGCAGATGAACTACTGGCTGCCGGCCCCGGCCAATCTGCCCCAATGCATTGTACCGCTCGTCGAGATGGCGGAGGAGCTTGCTGAAGCCGGACGTGAGACGGCACAAGTGCATTATCGCGCCCGCGGCTGGGTCATGCACCACAATACCGATCTCTGGCGCGCGACCGGGCCGATCGACGGCGCCAAATGGGGCCTCTGGCCGACCGGTGGCGCCTGGCTCATGACACAATTGCTTGATCTCAGCGATTACCTCGACGACGCCGATCGTCTACGCAGGCGGCTTTTCCCGGTTGCCAAGGCTGCGGCAGAGTTTGTCTTCGATGCGCTGGCGTCGCTTCCGGGCACAAACTATCTGGTGACAACCCCCTCGCTGTCACCCGAGAATGTCCACCCGCACGGCGCTTCGATCTGCGCCGGGCCTGCCATGGACAACCAGATTATCCGGGACTTCCTCAATCTGCTTCGCCCCATCGCCACCTCCATCGGCGGCGAGGATGAGTTCGTCTCGGAGATCGATCGTGTCCTGCCGCGCCTTCCGCCGGACAGGATCGGATCGGCGGGCCAGCTGCAGGAATGGCTTGAAGACTGGGACTTGCAAGCGCCGGAAATGCACCACCGGCATGTCTCGCACCTCTACGGCCTCTATCCGAGCTGGCAGATCGACATGGACAACACGCCTGCACTTGCCGCCGCTGCCCGTCGCTCGCTGGAAATCCGCGGTGACGACGCGACGGGCTGGGGCATCGGCTGGCGCATCAATCTCTGGGCACGGCTTCGTGACGGCGATCATGCGCTCGAGGTGGTCAAACTGCTGATCAGCCCTGAGCGGACCTATGCCAATCTGTTCGACGCCCATCCGCCCTTCCAGATCGACGGCAATTTCGGCGGGGCCGCCGGCATCCTGGAAATGCTGGTGCAATCTCGCCCAGGCGAAATTCACCTACTTCCGGCCTTGCCCAAAGCGTGGCCGCGCGGCTCATTGCGCGGTTTGCGGGTGCGCGGCGGCATGCTTCTCGACCTCGACTGGGAGAATGGCAGACCGGTGAAGATTGCGATTTCGGCAGCACGGGATATTCAGACCGCCATCCGTTTTGCGGACGGCAGGTTCACCATCACCCTCACCGCTGGCCAGACTTTCATGGCGAGCAAGGACGACCTCTTCGTATAGAGGTCGGGCCTCTGCGCGAACTCGGCTATTAGTGGCATACAGCGGCTATCAGACCAACAAGCTGGCCGAGTGCATCTTTGTCCGCACGAAGTTCGGGCTGGCGACACCGGCGTCGATCTTGTTTCGCGCTGCTTCGAAAGCAGATATTTCCGCTGCTACGCTCTTCCCTTCCTAGGATTGGTATTCCTCAGAATACTGTGCTGGTGTCGGCCATATGACTGCGAATGACGGATCAAAGGCCTCGATCCGGCCGGTTTCCTGCCAGGCGCCGACGCAATAGTTGGATGGCGAAAACAGACTGCTCGATTTATCCGGCAACTCGATCGAGAAGGCTACTGCCGGCGGAGCCTTGGTTATCTTCAATCCGGATGGCAGACCGATGGTCTGATCCTGGAATTGAAAGGCCGCGTACCTGGCATTCTTGCCGATATCATAATGCGCCTGCCGCAATCGGTCGGGAAAATCCCGGTGAGAGATCACGTCACCGTCAAAGACGATGCCAAGAGATCCCCAGGAACGTGTGAAGCAATCCTCCTCAAAGCGGAACAGGTCATCCAGCTCGGTCGAAGGATAAGAGTCGAAGCTCCAGCTTGATCCGAAGGGAGAACAAGCCTCCCACTTGAACTTATCGGCGTCAGTCGCATAGCCGATAAGGTTGTTGCGATGCTCAAGCTTCGCAAATCTCTTCTTCTTGGCAATCGGCGCGCGAAGGAGCCAGGTATTATTGAAGACGTAATGCGGTCCATCCGCAATATGCGTGTCGGGAAACTTGAAAAGCACGCCCTTGGCATGCTTGTCGTCTTCGGGTCCGGGAATGTGAACGTTCCAGCCAAGATTGCCGTAGACATAGAAGTAGCCGGAGCGCTGCATTTCGAAGGAAAACGGCATATAGCAATCGACGAATTGGTTCAGGCGGATCGTCCAGTTCCACGCGAAATTTTCAGGTTCGACGGCGTTATCCTTTATCCGCACGAACCAGTTATCTTCGATAAGAACGTTCCGGGCGAAGGCTTCCTTGGTGGACTCCGATGCCTGATTGAAGAAATGGACGCCATTGAATGCGTCTGTGATGACGTTGTCGCGGATGATGACATATCCGGCGATGGTCCAGGCACGGAAGAAGTCGCCATCATAGGCACGTGCATCGCCGACGGGGTCAACGGGACTATCCTCATCGCCTGATCCATGCACCTGCTTCCAGGGGATATCGCTCCAAAGCCTGCAGTCTCTCGGGGATAAGTCGGCACGAACATAACCATCGTCCCGGATCGACAGGACGTCGTCTTCACCGTGGCTTTTCGTATCCTGGACCCAGCTGCATTTTTCGATGAGCAGATGACGCGTGTAGGGGCCGGCCGCACCAATCGCAATGCACCCTCCCCTGAAATCGACGCGGCGTATGAAAATATGTTGGCAGTTGTCGAGGTATATTGCTGTCGGCCAGCAGTTCCTGAAAACCAGTTCGTCGATGATAACCCATTGGCAATCACGCAATGTCAAAGCCGCATTATCAGCCATGAAATAGACGCCGGGAAACGAACCGCCTTTCTGGTGAGCGGCGGCCAGTTTGTTCGCAGTTTGCTGATAGGCGTCGAAGTCCATGTCAGAGCCGAGGATTGCTCCCCGACCGGTGATGTAAATAGGGCGATCCCCGGAACCTCGTTTACCCGTTATCGTTATCGGATCGGGATAACGGCCCTTTTTCAGATAGAGCTCGCGACCCGGTCCCAGCCGGTTGAGCTTCGTATGAATATCCTCGGCATTGACCTTTATTTGCGGTTTCATTCAATGCCGCCCCAACAAAAACACCTCAACGACACTATCGTTTGAGTTGATGTTTTTGCAAGCACCCCCAATGGTATCCGGCACGGTGCGAGAGCTTCATCTTCAGGCCCTCCGCCCGCAGCTGTGATCTTACCGCATCGTCCCGGATTTCGCCTGCCGCGCGCTTGACAAAACCGGACTGCCTGTATTTTATTCAAGCCTGCGGATTAGGCAGAGAGCGCCTCCGCATTCTTACATGACTTCGATAGTCGCTGGGCAATTTCGCCCCATGATGGCCCCGTCGCAGATGGGACGCCCTCATGGGGTTTTTGGTTTTTTGGCTTGCAGATGAATGATGCGTTGAAAATCGGCATTCTTTACTCCACCACCGGCCCTTACGGCTCGATGGGGCGCGACGCGCGCGACGGCGCGGAATTCGCGATTGCCGAATTCGCTGCAGAAAGCGGCCGGCCCGTCGAACCGATCTTTTTCGACCCGCAGGCCGATCTTGCCGCTTATCTCGAAGGCGCACGCCATCTGCTGCGTGCCGGCTGCCGCCATATTATCGGCACCATTACCTCGGCCGCCCGTAAGGAAGTCATCCCGCTCATCGAAAAGCATGACGGGCTTCTCTGGTACATGTGCCCCTACGAGGGTTTCGAGGCGAACGAAAACGTCATCTATGTCGGCGGCTGCCCGAACCAGCACCTGCTGCCGCTCTTCGAACATTTGATCCCGCGCTACGGCAACCGGCCCTATCTCGTCGGCGCCAACTATGTCTGGGGCTGGGAGATGAACCGGCTCGCCCGCGAGTTGACAACGAATACAGGCGGCGAGGTTCTCGGCGAGCGTTACCTGCCACTCGAGGAAACTGCCGTTGAGCGCATCGTCACGGATATCGAGCAGCGTCGTCCAAGCTTCATCCTCAACAATCTGATCGGCCCCTCAAGCTACGCCTTCCATGAGGCGATCCGCCGGCTTGCCGATCGCGACGCGGCCTTCCGGCCCGAGAACTGCCCGGTCGTCAGCTGCGACCTAATGGAATGCGAGCTTGACGATATCGCGCCGGGTGCGGCCATCGGCCAGCTCTGCGCAGCCTCCTATTTTGATAGTGTCGCCACCTCCGAAAATGGCGACTTCAAACAGCGGATCCTCGCTCATTATGGCGCGCCGCGCCGCATCTCCAGCGTCTTTGCCAGCGCCTATACGGCTGTGCGTCTTTGCGTCGATGCGATCGTGGCTGCCGATGGCGACGAGCCGGCGAGCGTGCGCCGGGAATTATATAGCAAGAGCTGGGCGACGCCCTTCGGCACGCTCAATATCGACCGCGAAACGAACCACGCTGCCCTGCCTTTTCATCTCGGTCGTATCAATACCCATAACGGCTTTGATGTGATCGTCTCGCGTCCGCCACTTGCTGCCGATCCCTATCTGACCGGCCGCAACAAACCGGCTTCGCCGAAATTGCGGGTTGTATCATGAAGGAAACACCCAATTTCGCCGGCTGGCATACTGTCGTCCTGCACCGCGAGGACGGCAATACCGAAAGACTGATCCGCCAGTTGCGCCTTCTCGGCCTGTCGGCAACGCTGCAATGGGCGCCGCTTTCGGCCGCAGGCGTGCCCGATCTCGTCATCGTCGATGCCGACCAGGGCTTTGACGATCTCCTGCCCTGGAGTGGAATAACGCCGACATGCCCGGTCGTCGCCCTGCTCGGCTCGGAAGCGCCGGGCCGTATCGCCTGGGCGCTCGGCCAGGGTGCCGGCGCGATCATTGCCAAGCCGATTGCCGCCTCCGCCGTATATCCGGCCCTCGTCATGGCCGTCGCCATTCATCAGGAGCGCAAGGGTGTGGCCGAGCGCCTGCAATATCTCGAAGAGCGCGTACGACTGCGCCCGCTCGTGCATGCCGCCGTCGAAAAGCTGATGAAGGCACATGGGGTCGATGAGGAACGCGCCTATTCGATCCTGCGCAATTGCGCCATGCGCCGCCGCCTGCCGATGGAACAGGTCGCTGCCTTTATTATCGGCGGCATAGAACCCCTGCCGGAGGCGGGTTGATGCGTGTCATGAAAGCCATTTTGCGTCAGCCGACCGCCCTCTTCGGCCTTATCGTCGTGCTTGTCGTTATCGGCCTGGCCGTGGCCGCTCCCTGGATCGCGCCCTTCAACCCCGATGAGCAGATGTTCGACGGCCTGTCGCTGGAAGGCGCGCCGCTGCCGCCCGGCGGACCCTATCTGCTCGGCACGGATACGCTGGGTCGTGACCTCTTCTCGCGCATGCTGTTCGGCGCGCGGACCTCGCTCGTCATCGGCCTCGTTGCCAACGGCATTGCCGTAGCAATCGGCCTCTTCATCGGCATTCTCGCCGGTTACCTGCGCGGCATCGTCGGCAATATCCTGATGCGCTTCACCGATCTGATGATGGCGTTCCCGGCCCTGCTGCTGGCGATCGTGCTTGCCGCCTTGCTGCGCCCGAGCCTCTGGATCGTCGCCATGGTGATTGCTCTGGTCAACTGGGTGCAGGTCGCCCGCATCGTCTATACTGAGACGCGCGGGCTGGTGGAGCGCGATTTCATCATGGCCGAGCGCTCGCTCGGTGCCGGCCATATGCGCGTGCTTTTCCTGCATATCCTGCCGCACCTCGTGCCGACGGCGATCGTCTGGGGCACACTTGGTATCGCCACCACCGTTCTGCTGGAAGCGACGCTTTCCTTCCTCGGCATCGGCGTGCAGCCGCCGCAGCCTTCCTGGGGCAATATCATTTTCGAAAGCCAGAGTTACTTCCAGGCAGCTCCGTGGCTCGTCTTCTTCCCCGGCGCGATCATCCTGCTGACGGCACTGTCCTTCAACCTCGTCGGAGATGCACTGCGCGACATCCTCGATCCGACCCAGCGCGGGAGAGGCTGATGTTTTTCCTCATCCTTCGCCGGCTGGTTCAGGCCGCTCTCATCCTTCTTGGCGTTGCCGCCATTACCTTCGTGCTGCTCTATGCGCTGCCGGCCGACCCGGCGCGCATGATTGCGGGTCGCAGTGCCACGGCACAGACTGTTGCCAATATCCGACATGAACTCGGCCTCGACCAGCCTTTGCTCGTGCAGTTCAGCACCTATCTCTCCAATCTGCTGCACGGCAATCTCGGCCGCTCCTATGCGCAGAAGACTGAGGTCTGGACGCTGATAGCCGCTCGACTGCCGGCAACGCTCGTCCTCATGTTGGCCGGGATTCTGGTAGAGGTCGCTCTCGGCCTGTCGCTTGGCACGATCGCTGCGGTGCGCCGCGGCGGTTTCATCGATCGCCTGGTCATGACGGCTTCCTTCGTCGGCGTTTCGGCGCCGCAATTCGTCGTCGCGCTTCTTCTTCTTTATGTATTTGCTGTAACGCTCGGATGGCTACCCATGAGCGGCTATGGCACGTTCTCCCATGTCGTGCTGCCGGCCTCCACCCTCGGCGTCCTTGGCGCCGGCTGGTATGCACGCATGGTCCGATCGGCGATGATCGATGTGCTCAATCAGGATTATGTCCGCACGGCCCGGGCCAAGGGCCTGTCCTCGCGCCGTATCATCTTCCGCCACGCCCTGCCGAACGCCATCCTGCCGATCATTGCCATGATCGGCATCGATATCGGCCAGTTCATGGGTGGCGTGGTCGTGGTCGAGGCCGTCTATGGCTGGCCGGGCATCGGTCAACTCGCCTGGCAGGCGATCCAGCAGGTCGACATACCAATCATCATGGGCGTCACGCTGACATCGGCGCTTGCCATCGTCATCGGCAACTTGCTCGCCGATCTGGTGGCGCCGCTCATCGATCCACGTATCCGTACACGTTGACAGCAACCAAAGAAGGGGAACCCGAATGTTCAAACGCTGGCTTCGACACACGACCATGGCAACGATGGTGGCGCTCGCCCCCCTCACCGCCAAGGCGCAGGAAACGCCCAAGCAGGGCGGCGATATCGTCGTCACCTATAAGGACGACATTACCACGCTCGATCCGGCCATCGGTTATGACTGGGTCAACTGGTCGATGATCAAGAGTCTCTATTCGCGCCTGATGGACTACGCGCCCGGCACGCCTAACCCGGTGCCGTCGCTGGCCGAGAGCTTCATCGTCTCGCCCGATGGCCTCACCTATACGTTCAAGCTGCACAAGGGCGTAAAGTTCTCCAACGGCCGTGAGGTCGTTGCTTCCGACGTGAAATATTCGATTGAACGCGCCGTCAATCCGAAGACGCAAGGCCCGGGCGCCGGCTTCTTCGGTGCTATCCAGGGTTTCGAGGATGAAACCGGCGGCAAGACCGAGACGCTCTCGGGCATCGAGACGCCTGACGACAGCACAGTCGTCTTCCACCTGTCGCGCCCTGACGCGACCTTCCTGCACGTGCTCGCCATCAACTTCGCATCAGTCGTACCGAAGGAAGCGGTCGAAGCAGCCGGCGGCGATTTCGGCAAGAAGCCCGTCGGTTCCGGCACCTTCATCCTGAAGGACTGGACGATTGGCCAGCAGCTCGTTTTCGAGCGCAACAAGGATTATTTCGTCAAGGGCGTACCCTATATCGACAGCTTCAAGGTCGAAGTCGGCCAGGAGCCGCTGGTGGCGCTGCTGCGCCTGCAGAAGGGTGAAGTCGATATTGCCGGAGACGGTATCCCGCCGGCAAAATTCCTTGAGATCAAGAACTCTGCTGACGGCGCGCAGATGATCGTCGATGGCGAGCAACTGCATACGGGCTACATCACGCTCAACACCAAGGTGAAGCCCTTCGACAACGTCAAGGTGCGCCAGGCGATCAACATGGCCGTCAACAAGGATCGCATCACTCGTATCCTGAACGGCCGCGCGACGCCTGCCAACCAGCCGCTGCCGCCGCTGATGCCGGGTTACGACAAGTCCTTCACCGGCTATGCCTATGACGTTGCCAAGGCCAAGGCGCTGCTTGCCGAGGCCGGCTTCCCTGACGGATTCGAAACGGTGCTCTACTCGACCAATACGGATCCGCAGCCGCGTATCGCCCAGGCGATCCAGCAGGATCTCGCAGCGATCGGTGTCAAGGCTGAAGTTCGTGCTCTGGCACAGGCCAATGTCATTTCGGCCGGCGGCACGGAAGGCGAAGCGCCGATGATCTGGTCGGGCGGCATGGCCTGGATCGCCGACTTCCCTGATCCGTCCAACTTCTACGGCCCGATCCTCGGTTGCGCCGGCGCTGTTCAGGGCGGCTGGAACTGGTCCTGGTACTGCAATGCCGATCTCGACAAGCGTGCGGTTGCCGCCGACTCCATGTCCGATCCGGCAAAGTCTGCCGAACGCACCGCTGCCTGGGGCAAGGTCTTCACCGACATCATGGCCGATGCGCCCTGGGTTCCCGTCATCAACGAGCGCCGCGTCGTCGCCAAGTCGCTGCGCATGGGTGGTGCCGACAATATCTACATCGATCCGACCCGCGTCATCAATTACGACGCGATCTACGTGAAGCAATAAGCCCTTAGGAAATAAGGCCTTCCCGGCACGAGCCGGGAAGGCATCATAAAATCGAGGGAGACACCTTATGTGCATTGCCTGCACCCACACGATTCACCGCGCCCAGCATAATTTCGGCTGGAACAAGGATTTCGCACCAGCCGTCGTCGCCAAGCCTGGCGAGACCATCCATTTCGAATGCCTGGATTCCTCCGGCGGACAGCTCGGCAGCGACGCGACGCTCGACACTCTGAACAATCTGGATTTCGGCAAGATCAACCCGGTTTCCGGTCCGATCTATGTCGAGGGCGCCAAGCCCGGCGATGCGCTGAAAGTGACGCTGCGCAAGTTCATTCCCTCGGGCACCGGCTGGACCGCCAATATTCCAGGCTTCGGCCTGCTCGCCGACCAGTTCAAGGAACCGGCGCTGCACGTCTGGTCCTATGACGCCAATAGCATGACGCCGGCCCTTTACGGCCCCGGCGGCCGCGTGCCGCTGAAGCCCTTTGCCGGCACGATCGGCGTTGCTCCGGCCGAGCCGGGCACGCATTCCGTCGTGCCGCCGCGTCGCGTCGGCGGCAATATGGATATTCGCGATCTGACCGCTGGTGTCACTCTCTACCTGCCGATCGAGGTCGAGGGCGCACTCTTCTCCATCGGCGACACGCATGCCGCACAGGGGGATGGAGAAGTCTGCGGCACGGCGATCGAAAGCCAGATGAATGTCGAGGCGACGATCGAACTCGTCAAGGATGCGCGCTTGCAGACGCCGCGCTTCACCACCACCGAGCCCGTCACCCGCCATCTCGACGGCGCCGGCTATGAAGTGACGACCGGCATCGGCCCAGACCTGATGACCGGCGCGCGCGAAAGCGTCATGCGTATGATCGATCTTCTGACCGCGGAACATGGCATGAGCGCCGTCGACGCCTATCTGCTCTGCTCGGTCTGCGGCGATCTGCGCATCAGCGAAATCGTCGATATGCCGAACTGGGTCGTCTCTTTCTACTTCCCGAGGATCGTATTCGCGTGATTGAAGCCATGCCCGCCGCGCCCATTCTCAGCGTCCGCAATCTCAATGTCGATGCGCGAACGCCTGATGGACGCAAACCGGTTCTGAAAGATATCAGCTTTGATCTCGCAAGCGGCGAAACGCTTTGCCTGGCCGGAGAATCCGGCTCGGGCAAATCCGTGACGTCACTGTCGATCATGGGTTTGCTGCCGAAGGCTTCGCTCCAGGTGGCCTCCGGGAACATCTTGCTCGGCGATCGTGATCTGCTGAAACTTTCCGACCGGGCCATGCGCAGTGTGCGCGGCGGCGATATCGCCATGGTCTTCCAGGAACCGATGACCTCGCTCAACCCGGTCATGTCAATCGGTGTGCAGCTGACAGAGGCTATCCGCGAGCATCAGGGCAGCGAGAATGCCGAGGCGATCGCGCTGCAGATGCTTGATGCCGTACAGATCACCGATCCGGCGAAACGCCTGAAGCAATATCCGCACGAACTCTCGGGCGGCATGCGCCAGCGCGTGATGATCGCCATGGCCCTCTCCTGCCGTCCGAAAGTGCTGATTGCCGATGAGCCGACCACGGCGCTCGACGTGACGGTGCAGGCGCAGATCCTCAAACTGATGCGCGAACTGAAGTCGGAATTCGGCACGTCGATTATCCTGATCACCCACGACATGGGCGTTGTCGCTGAAATGGCCGACCGCGTCATCATCATGCAGAATGGCGGCATCGTCGAAGAAGGCCCGGCGATCGGCATTTTCCGCGCGCCGCGGCAGAACTATACGCGGCAACTGCTCTCGGCCGTGCCGCGCCTCGGCGCTTTTGCCGGTACGGATGGGCCGCCGCGCATCACGTCGCGCAGCGTCGAAACCCTGCACCCGGACCGCACCCCGGTCCTGAATGTACGCGGGCTGAACGTCACCTATGGCGGCGCAGCGAGCTTTCTCTTCAAGGGAAAGGCGCCGGCTGCGGCTGTCAGCGACGTCTCCTTCAATATTCTACCCGGCGAAACGCTCGGTCTCGTCGGCGAAAGCGGATCGGGAAAATCGACAACCGGCAAGGCGGTGCTCGGCCTTATCCCTTTTACCGGCGATGTGATCATCAACGGCCGCAACATTGCCGGGCTCAGCCATCGCGAGATGCAGCCCATACGCCGCACGGCGCAGATGATCTTCCAGGACCCCTATGCCTCGCTCGACCCGCGCATGGCAGTCGGCTCCGCGATTGCCGAGCCGCTGGTCATCCATGGTATCGCCAACAAGGCCGAGCGGCGCGACAGGGTTGCGGAACTCCTGCGCCGTGTTGGCCTGACGGCGGATGCCGCCACGCGTTATCCGCACGAATTTTCCGGCGGCCAGCGTCAGCGCATCTGCATTGCCCGCGCTCTCGCGCTCGAGCCGAAGCTGATCGTTGCCGATGAAAGTGTTGCGGCACTCGACGTATCCGTCCGCGCCCGCGTGCTTGATCTGATGCTGGAACTGCAGGAAAGCATGGGGCTCTCCTACCTCTTCATCTCGCACGACATGGCTGTTGTCGAACGCATGTCCCACAAGGTCGCCGTCATGCGCGGCGGCAAGATTGTCGAAACGGGCACCCGTCGTCAAATCTTCGAACACCCGGCAGAGGATTACACGAAGGCCCTGATGGCGGCCGTCCCGATCCCCGATCCGGAAGCGCGGCGAGCACAGGTCTGAGATTTCTAGATAAGGAGCAGAAGCGCCTCCTTTGGAGCTGTGTACGCTTCCGCGAGTTTGCCCTCGGCCTCCGACGAATCATCGCTTAGAATCGACTTGCGGCATGATCGAATGTCGGCCGCGCCTGCCAGCTATAGCCCATTTGTCAGCCGCATTTTCTTTCGGCAGCCCCGTCCAAATGGGCAAATACAGGCTCGCAGCGGATGGATATTCGATAAATTCAGCATTCAGCGACACCCCGTCGTGCCCGTTTTCCCGCGGCCAAATCCGGCTAAGTCGTCCTAATATAGTAATATTTCGCTATTCTGTTTTACCTCTTGTTAATACCCGCACAAGGACTGTTGTACATCTGTCACACACACCAAGGTTTAGTTAGAATTCGCTACAAAATGAGAGCATTCGTTGTTGAGCCCTCCCGCCTTTCGGCTATTTTAGCTCTTACCGAATTAATCGGGCTTTATCAGAGGGGACGTTCTTTCGTGGAACGCACTCGAACTTAGGAGATTGGCTTTCCATGAACATTCGTATGATGTTGCTTGGTTCCGCAGCTGCCCTCATCGCTGCACCGGCATTCGCAGCAGACGCAATCGTTGC